>DASRMA010000204.1:0-8952 GCA_035648155.1 Desulfosporosinus sp. | reverse complement strand
ACGCAAATAATTAATTTTAATTTCCACTGTCGAAGCACCTTCCCCCGGCTCTAATTGTAGATTGACCGCCACAGCAATCGCTGAATCAAGCAAAGTAGCAACAGCCCCGCCATGCAAATTTCCATAAAACTGTTTCAAGTCCTCAGTGACTTTCATGACCACTCGAGTTTTTCCATCATCACCAACAACGGATGACATACCCATATGTTCCCAAAATTTACCTGATTCCAAATCGGCTACTCGAACCATTATCAACATCTCCTAAAATTAAATTAAATTATTGTATTATCCGTTCCTAGCAATCATGCGGTGGCTCTTAATATTTGTCACACAATATCTTAAACTCAATGTATTTAGATTCGGTTACCACTCTTATCTAATTACAACGGGTTAATTGTTTGCACTCCCGTAATTTGTTTACGCATACAATATTATAGAGGCCAATTTTAACTTGCCCTCTATATGCGCAGCCTTATGTACCAATAATTGAGTTATATATCTTTTCATCTCACTATCCATTAATTGATTCTCCTCCAATTCTAATCTTAGCAATGAAGTTTCGGTCGCGACTTAACAGAGGTGTTTGCGGGAATTGCCTTAAATTTTCTGCTCATTTTGCCTTCTTCGCCGACATAGGTGTTAAAAGGGCCGAACTGTTCATCCTCCTGAAAAGGAAACCATCCTTGATTACAGGACAAGCAGATACATTCGGTTCTATTATAGCCTACAAAACCAAAGACAGGACCAAGTGGACCGCAAACGCAGGTGGCTAATAGCGCCCGGATCGTCGCGTAACCATATTTATGATAGACATAATTCTCCGTATTACATTGAGGACATCTACTATAAATTCCTGGAGCTCCAGCACCACAGTGTGGACAATGATAAGAATTCTCTAAGACAGTCGTGCCACAAGTTCTACAATTTACTTCTTTGTTTATAACTTGGTACATTACAAACAGCTCCTTTCTCCTCGAAATCATGTTCCTCAAGGCCCGCATTTAGAGTCTTTCAATTTTTGCAACTTCCGTACCACCGTGGATTGATTGACTTTTAGCGCTTCAGCAGCTTTAACTGTAGTACCATGCCGTTCCATGGCTAACGTTCACAGCTCCTAATAATTCCGAGATAATGCAAAGTATATAGTTTATGCAATTATGCATAAACTATATACTTTGCATTATCTCAAGGCATATGAAAGAAAATAACAAGTCAAAGATGCCATGGATAGTTTGCGTCAGACAAGGAGGCATGTCTCCAGAGGCCAGAGATCAGAGATCAGAGATCAGAGATCAGAAAAGAATACCCCAATCTGATACCATCCGGTTTCTGACCTCTGACTTCTGGGTTTAGGTGAACATGCCGACGCAGTATGACACGAAATAGACTGGCATACTAACTAGTTATTTTTTTGAATGTGCCTAAGAAGAGGAAACGCCAGAAATCTATAAACACAGGTGTAGGAAGACCAATCTTCTTACACCTGTGTTTATATTTCGGAGATAGTTTGATTAACTAGCAGCAGCCAAGTGGAACCTGCCATAATCATTACAGCGTCGAAGACAGCCGTAGTTTTAGAACCAATTCGATACATAAACCTGCCTGCCAAGGTTTAGGCTAAAGGCCACGCGAAGGGCATGGGCATTAAGGTCAGTCCGGAACTGGTGGCACCATGTCCCATTAGGGTCTGAAACCAGATGGGAAGATAGACATTACGCCGATCAATACGCCACTGGCTATAAAGCCGATAGCATTGGCTACGACAATAACAGGGATTTTAAAGAGGGATAGGGGCAGCATGGGTTCCTTTGATTTGCCTTCTACAAATAGGAATGCCAGGAGAAAGACCAAGACAACTATAAATAAGGAGATGATTTCTACTGAACTCCAGGCGTAGAACTGTCCTCAGCTAATCAAGGCGAAGAGAAGGGAGCCCATGGAAATAGTAAAAAGACGCGACTCTTCATACTTTGAAGCTTTGAAGGATGTTTATCTAGCTTGCAGGGCCTAATTATTTTGTACTATTATAATTGCTGCGGTATTCGCTGAACGAATTGGATGCCTACGAAGGTAAAAAAGGTTATCCTCCAGGATTGACAAAAGAAGCTTTATCAAGTATGTTAGTAAGTGCCTACATACATTATAGAGTTTCTAACAAGGAGGGTTTTGATAATATGAAAAAAATAACCACGGATAAACGATTGTCAAAGGAGGACCGGATCCTACATGTCATTAAAATTGCCAAAGGACTGTTTATAGACCAAGGATATTCAGCGACTTCAACAGCGCAAATTGCGCGTGAGTCAGAGATTGCAGAAATAACCTTATTTAGGTATTTTCCAACGAAACGAGAATTATTTGAGGCAATCATCAAACCACTTGTGGATTTTGAAGGGGTTAAAATGACTCACCAAAATACTGAACCATTTGTGAAAGCAAATATATTTGAAATATTACATAAAAAGATCTACTTCGCTAAACAGGAAAGGGAACTTGTGCGTTTGGTCATTATAGAATCTCAACACCAACCTGATTTGGCCGGCCAATTTAATCCAGTGGCTAATACTTCAGGTCAATTACGAGACTTTTTACTTGGAACAGGAATCAACCAAGAAACTTCTCAAGTTATTGTCAACCTAATAATGGGTCTAATGTTAACAATTATCTTTACGCCACGTTACGATGAGGCATCGATCAATTTAACGGCCAAGATAATTGAATCTCAAATAAAGTGCTTTTTCAACAATGCTTAAAATAATAGTCTTGATTGTGAACTATGAGTGATTATTTAAGGGAGTGATTGCAATGATAAGGAATAAATTGATTTTCATCCTTGTGCTAGTGTTGTTAATTGTTGGGGGAATAACTTTTTTTAAAAAAAATGCGGCGCCAGTGTCGAATGATTTGGGTATACCAATTAAAGTCATAATTGCGGAAACGGGTGGTTTAACAAAAGGAATAAACTATACTGGTACCATTGAATCTGTAAATTCCGCAACGGTATCCTCAAAACTAACCTCAGAGGTAATTGAGAAAACTATCCAAGAAGGGGATCTTGTCAAAAAAGGGGATATTATCGCCAGATTAGATAATAGAAATTTAGTTGCGTTACTAGATAGCACAGTGAAAAAGATCGACACCTTGCGGGTGAATTATGCTTATCTGAATAAGGAAGTTGAAACTTATTATGCCAATAACCCAATGGTTAAAAAGATTGAAACCTTAGGGCTGAATTATACTTATCTTAGTGATGAGGCAGATAAGTATAAAATATTGTTGGACAATGAGGCCGTAGCAAAAAGTGCCTACGATAAAGTTAAGCACGAGGCAGACATGGTTAGCCTGCAAATAGAAGAAGCGAAAGCTTCTTCAGAAGCTACTTATAATCAATTAAAAAGCCAAAGAGATTCAACAGGAGCGCAGTTGAAAGAGTTAGAAGCTAAAGTAAACGAATTGAATATAAGTATTGCCGATGCCAGTATCTTGGCACCAATCGCGGGTAAAGTAAGGACGACCTTTTATCAAGTCGGCGACCTGGCAGCTGGTGGAAAACCCTTTGCAGTTATTGATGCGACGGATGGTTATAGGATCAAGGTCGATGTTTCGGAACAGGATTTAGGGAAGATTAGTGTTGGAAGTAAGGTCATTTTAAACATAACAGGGGTAATAGACGGGATCGATGCGCGGGTAACTAAAGTCCTGCCAAGTGTGAATTCAAAGACAAGAGTAGGTGAAGTGGAAATAGCTATAACAGAGTTAGGCGGAAAGGATATCGTGACAGGAACCAGCGCTGAGGTTAAATTTGTAACAGATGAGCTAAAAGATGGAATAGTAATTACAAGGACAGCGATAAAAAGTTTAAAAGACAGTGAATTTGTTTATGTCATTAATGATGGCGTGGCCCATGAACAGAAGATAAAAACAGGATTAGTTGTGGATGATAGTGTACAGGTCATTGAAGGACTAAATGCCGGGGCAGCTATAGCAGGTAATAATCTAACCAGACTATATGACGGTGTCAAAGTATATGTCTCAGAAGGAGGAGGCAAACGATGAATATTGGTCAATTTTCCCTAAAAAATAAATACTTTGTTTTAGCTGTGGCGATAGCTATCGTGCTGTTTGGTCTTTACGCGAAGGCTACCATAAAAACACAGATGTCCCCTGACACTAATGCACCCATGACAACGGTTATTGTCCAATACCCGGGAGCTTCGGCAGAGGATGTCGTCAAAGATATTGTCAAGCCGATGGAGGACGAATTTGGGTCGTTAGATGGGTTAACTAAACTCAAATCTACCAGCCAAGATAACGTGGCATCCATTCGGTTAGAATTTAATTATGGGATGGATGTAGACAAGGCAGCCATTGATGTTCAAAATTCAGTAAATAGAATCAGGGGAACTCTACCTGCCACGATGAAGGAACCGAAGGTGTTGAAGTTTAGTTCATCTAACAAACCGGTCGTAACGGTAAGTCTTAGTAGTCATTCTGCTGACCTGAAAGACATCAGACTACTTGCAGAGGATAAGATCGGCTTTGCTCTTCAATTAGTAGAAGGAGTTGCTTCAATAAACCAGTTTGGAGGAAATATTACAGAAGTTCAGGTGAAGCTGGATAAAAACAAACTGGCGGCCTATGGCCTGACGATTGATCAGGTAGCTAAAACCATGTCCCAAAATAATATTAAAGCGCCTGGGGGAAAATTGATTGATAATAATTTAGAAATACTGACAAGGGTAGATGAAAGCTTCAAGGATATCGATGATATCAGGAAACTCCGTATATCTCTTGCTGATGGAAACTTTGTTTATCTTGAAGCACTTGGTGAGGTTAATGAATCGATTGAAAAACTGGAAAGTACCTATAAATTTGATGGCCAGGATTCCATAGCTATTATGATTACAAAAAAATCGGATGCCAATACGGTTGAAGTGGTTCAAAATATTAAAAGTGAACTTGAAACCTTGAAAGTAAAATATCCATTTATAGAGTTTAAAATTGCTCAGGATGATTCTACGTTTACAAATCAGATGGTCGATAATATGACGTCCAGCGTCTTTATTGCCCTGCTTTTTACAGTAATACTGATCATGCTGTTTATTTCGAATGTTAGTCAATCTTTCGTTATTTCTGTATCGATGCCCCTAGTTTTTATGATGACACTGGGGTTAATGAAACTGTTTGATATGAAGCTGGATATGGTGACGCTTTCGGCTTTGATACTAAGTATCGGTTTTGTTGTTGATGGGGCCATTGTTGTCGTTGAAAATATTATGACACATCATCATCACTTGGGAAAAGATATATCGACCGCTGCGATAGATGCTACAAAGGAAATAAGTATGCCTGTTCTAGCAGGTGTTCTTACAACGTTAGTCGTCTTAGTGCCCCTTTTATTTATACAGGGTTTTGTTGGAGAAATGTTTAGACCCTTAGCGTTGACGGTAATATTCGCTATTTCTTCTTCTGTAGTAGTAGCGCTTGTCATTATCCCCTTATTTACGGTTATGTTCGATAAATTTAAGTTTAGAAAAACTGAAAAGCTTCTCAAAATTGTCACTGTACCTTTTAACAATATGATGGATAGCGTGTTAAATTTTTATTCAAATTTATTAAAAACCTCACTTAGACACAGACTTGTAATGTATGTAGTGGTCTTAGTTCTATTACTTTTAAGCGCAGGATTTCTAGCGACCAATGGAGTGGAAATGTTACCTAAGTTCGACAGTGGTACCAGTTATGTTTCCATTGAAATGAAACAGGGTACCGCTTTGAGTGAAACATCCAAGGCTGTAGCGGTCATAGAAGAAATTCTAAGTAAAGAAAAAAGTGTTATTGGCTATGATACTCAGATTGGGTACGAAAAAAATAGCAATCAGCTCAGTGATTTTGGAATTATGGGTACAAACCAGGCGGTTATAACTATTAATCTTACGCCAAGAACGAAAAGAAAAGAAACGATTTGGGAGTTCCAGGAGAAACTGAGGGCTCAGATCGATCAAATCCCAGACGTTCAACGGTCTGTTGTCAAAGAAAAAGGTGGAACGGCAAGCGGAAGTTCCCCAGCACCCTTGGATATAAGGATTAGCGGACCGGACCCCCAGCTTCTGTATGATCTGTCAATTGATTTAGAAAAACAGATCAAAACGGTTAAGGGAACTACCAATGTCTACAAAAGCTATAACATGGATAATCTCCAGCTAAATATTAAACTGGATAAGGCTAGGGTACAAGAATTGGGCTTAACAAATGCCTTAGTTGCCCAGCAAATCTATAGTTCTATAGATGGTATCAAAGGTACAACTATGGACCTTAAGGAAGCGAATAATGTTAATATTGCCGTCGAGTATAAGGATGAATACAAACAATCGATTGACAATATGTTGGATGTATTCATCAGCACTCCTCAAGGACTAAAGATACCTTTACGAGAGATTGCCACTATGAATGAAGGTAAGAGAGCGAATGTTATTACCAAGGAGGATATGGAATACACGATTGATATTTTGGGGTATACGGATTCCAGAGCTTTTAGCCACATCACCAAGGATATACAAAAAATACTAGACACTCATCCCTTGCCCAGCGGCTATGCGGTTGGGCTGACTGGAGAAAATGAAGATTTAGGCGATTCTATGAAAGAAATGATTTTCATGCTGGGACTGGCCGTAATCTTTGTCTATCTTGTCTTAGTTCCTCAATTCAAATCCTTTTTGCATCCAATCACCATTATGGTTACGATTCCCTTAGTGATCATCGGAATTGCCCCAGCATTGGGAATAGCCGGTAAATATATTTCTATGCCAGTACTTCTAGGAGTGATCTTACTGTCGGGTACGGTTGTTAATAATGCAATCCTGGTAGTGGATCAAGCTATTAATAATCAGGATCAAGGAATGTCTATAGAAGAGTCTGTGATTACTGCAGTAAGGTCAAGATTCAGGCCTATTATGATGACAGCACTTTCAGATGTTGTCGGTATGCTGCCGTTAGCCATGCAGCTCGCCCTTGGTTCGGAAAGATTTTCACCATTAGCGATCGCCGTTGTAGGGGGGATGTTGGCAGCGACTTTTCTGACCATGATCGTCATTCCTGTCATATATGTTTCATTCGAGGAGTTTAAATCCAAAAACTTCAAGCCGATAGGGACTAGCGAAACTAAAGGGAATTATTCGGATAGTTCTTACGTTTAAATAATATCGCATCAACAAATAGAATTATGGTTAAAATACCTGGAATTGTCACATTATAGACATAAAGGCTTTCGAACACCTTTCGTAATACTATTCGATTATAAAGTAAAATTCAGGAGGACTAGGATTATGAAACTTCAGGAAAAAATAGTTGTAATAACCGGGGCGGCTTCCGGTATGGGTAAAGAAATGGCAATCCTTTTCGCAAAGGAAGGTGCTAAAGTAATTGTGTCCGATATCAATTTTGACGGTGCCAAGGAAACTGTCGCTCAGATTGTCTCTAAGGGAGGTTCGGCAACTGCTGTCCAGACCAACGTCACGAAGGAAGACGACATTCAAAATCTGATCGATACTGCGGTTAAGGCTTATGGAACACTAGATATTCTCGTCAACAATGCAGGTATCATGGACAATTTTTATCCTGTGGCTGATCTGACGGATGAGCTATGGGAACGAGTATTTGCCATCAATTCTACAGGACCAATGCGTGCCATCAGAAAAGCACTTCCTATTTTCCTGCAAAAGGGAAGTGGGATCATTATTAATATTGCATCCGTCGGGGGCTTATTCGGCAGCAGAGCAGGCGCAGCTTACACCGCATCAAAACACGCCCTAGTGGGATTGACTAAAAATGTTGGTTTTCAATATGCCACGTCAGGTATCCGTTGTAATGCCATCGCACCGGGGGGGGTGAATACTAATATCAGTTCAACCATGAATGCTCCTAGTCAATTTGGAATGGGACGAGCCATGTCCGGCATTAATTCAAATCCTCGAGTAGGTGAATCCGAAGAAATCGCCAAAATCGCTTTATTTTTAGCATCGGATGATTCAAGTTTTGTAAATGGTACCGTAATCACTGCTGATGCAGGCTGGACTGCCTATTAAGCACATACTTGCCGGAATTATTCGACTGGTATTAGGTTTGCGAACTATTTAGGTCGCCTAAGAGATCAGCAATATAAAGCTGGACTCAAGGCGACTTTTTATTTATAACAGAAGCATGATAGAAATAACGATTCAGGGACGCCTACTCACTAAAAAATATCGAGTGGATTAGAAAACTAAAATTCATTTATTGGTCAAATACCCATTGAACATTCTACCACTAGCACACCAAGTAATGGGGAATCTCAGCTGAAAAATATTCACATATATTTTGGGTAATGGTAACGGGTTTCTCTTTAGGAATCCTATAAATTGCTCCCGTGTAAAACTCTTTCTTTGGCTGCGACGATTTAACCAATTATATAGTATTTTCGTCACTTCCCAAAGAAATTTACCTAGTGAACCGAAGTTGTCTGTCACACCATAGTACCTGAAATACCCAATTAGTTTTACTCTTAGGCATCCATAAGTTCACGGCTGGGCAGGCTCCGATTCTCCTTTACCCACATTTTTACTTAGGTAACTGTTTTTTTTATTAGATTGCTGACGATTTTTAACATAAATAAAAATCTGCCGTCAATCACTTGACATCAAGGGATATTGTCTGATACATTATGAGTATACTCATAATTGAGTGCACTCATATTATATTTTATTCGAAGACTAATGAATAGTATGGTTACGTCAAGCAAAATAAATAAAACGTATAAAATTGAATAACATATTATACTTGACAGTCAAAAGTTTTTGCCATGATATCTAGGCTACTAACCCTTCATCAGTAGGATCTTCATTTTGATTAGCCATAATTATTCGCATTATGCGTAAATGCCTGTATTTTTCCATAACGCGATAAATGTTTTTGCGG
>DASRMA010000203.1:0-8982 GCA_035648155.1 Desulfosporosinus sp. | reverse complement strand
CAGAGGCCAGAGATCGGAAAGGTAATACAACGATCTGACACTTCCGGCTTCTGACGTCTGGCTTCTGAGTTTAGGTGAACATGCCGACGCAGTATGGCACGAAATATTCTTGGCATACTGACTGGTTATTTTCTTGAATGTGCCTAAAGTGAAGGCAACTTAATTTTAGTGTTTGAAACGGCTAATTTAAGGTTCAGAAAGTAGGAGGGGGTATGTATTGTGAAATCAATCTTTATTCAAAACAAATTTACGCTAGTATTTACTGGAATTATGGTTTTATTAGGGATAGTTTTAAGAAATTCTAGTGCTATTTTAGGCCTTCTGATGTTTAGTATCGTAGGTTTAATTGCTATTGCATTATTGCAAACGAGCAGAAATTCAAAATTAATAGCAATGTCCATAGAATATTTAAAACGGGGCTCCCTTGGAGATTACTTGGTTTTAGAAAAAGGAGTGGATGTTGCTAAAAACCTCCTTAATGAGTTAACCATAATAAAAAAGGCTGGTAAATTGGATAGAAAAGTGATTTTGGAACTACAGAAGAAGTTATTAAAACAAACTAAAGGGTTACTTTCAGTGAGTTCCTTTTGGGAACCCAATGCTTTTGATGGGAATGATAATTACTTTGTAAACTCAGAAATGTATGATGAAGGTAAATTCACGTCATATGTTTATTGGGAAAACGATAATATCGAAGTAGTGGCTCTTAAAAATATATACACTGAAGCGTGGTATATCATTCCGCAAAAAACACGAAAAATTTCAATAATAGAACCTTATTACTATGAGGTTAATGGTGAAAAGATATTAATGACGAGTATAATGCTGCCAATCATACTTAATAGAAAATTCATGGGCTCAATCGGCATTGATATAGAGTTAAAAGAAATTAAACAAATCCAAAGCGAGGTAGTATTATATGAAAATAAATACAAAAAGTTAGACACTGAAACAATTATGGAAGCTATCATTAATAGGAAAGCTGACTTTGGAATACTCGGACAAGTTATCAAAGCTACAAATGTTAATCAAAAAGAAATAATTTATCGTTTATTACAAACAGCGAGCCAGGTTAACAATACTGCTCGAGAGCTAACCCTCATATCTCAAGAGTCGGCAAAAGCAGTTGAAGAGGTAGCTAAAACAATCGAACAAATTGCAGGAAGTGCCACAGAACAAGCAAGAGATACAGAAGATGGTGTCACTCAGGTCATTGAATTAGGGAACATAATTGAAGAAGAACAACAATATTTACACGATTTGAATAATTCAACTGAAATAGTAGAAAAAATGAAAAATGAGGGCAGCGTGTCAATCCTTGAATTAATGGAAAGAACAAAAGAAAGAGAACTTTATATGGAAAGGATACAAGAAGGAATTATTAAAACTAATCAAAGTGCTGAAAAAATTAACTCCGCTAGCCAAATGATTCAAGCCGTAGCAGAGCAAACGAATTTATTGGCATTAAATGCTGCTATTGAGGCAGCACGTGCTGGTGAGGCAGGAAGAGGTTTTGCTGTAGTAGCTGAAGAAATAAGAAAGTTAGCGGAACAATCAAGTAATTCAACGAAGGAAATAGATACGATCGTTAATGAGTTACAAATAAACTCCCAAAATGCAGTAGAGATTATCGATAAAAGTTCCTTTATTGCTAAAAAACAAGAAGATAGTGTAAGGATTACAGATGCGCAATTTAAGGGAATTGCAGAAGCTATAGAAAAAACAAAAGGAATTGTTGGGAAATTAAATATCTCTGGGCAGGACATGGAGCTGAAAAAGAATCAAATTATTGAAATACTGAAGAACTTAGCCTGTATTGCCGAGGAAAACGCTGCTAGTACACAGCAAGTATCTGCTGCCACAGAAGAGCAAACAGCATCAATGATCGAGATAGCTAGCGCCAGTCAAGGCTTAGCGCAGCTAGCTCAAGAATTACAGCAGGCAATCGATAAATTCAAGGTTTAGTTGATGTGTCTATTCTTAGGAATATGAAAGAAAATAACAAGGCAAAGATGCCATGGATATTTTGCGCCCGACGCAGTATGACACGAAATAGACTGGCATACTGACTAGTTATTTTTTTGAAGGCGCCTTAGGTACAGGAAAAGCCAAGTCGAGTTACGACTTGGCTTTTCCTGCTTTTTTGTATTCTAGCGGGGGATTAGGGTAAAATAGAGGTTAACTATCAATGATAGCAAAAGGGAGTGCTGTACTCATGAGCTTAGTTTATTCAGTCTTTGTTCCGCATCCACCCATTCTTGTTTCGGAGATCGGACGGGGAGAAGAGCGTAAGTGCCAAGCGAGTTTGGATGCCTACCAGGACATAGCGGGTCGTCTAGTTCAGGCGCAGGTCGAGACGGTGATCCTTGTTTCCCCTCATACACAGCTCGTCAAGGAAGGGATTACCCTTTTAACAGAGGCGGTCGCCCAAGGGAATTTTGATCAATTTGGAGCTGATCAGGTAAGCTTGTCATTTGCGAGCGACCCTGTGATTACTACTCTATTTCAGAAACATCTCGCGGGGGTTATTTCCGTGCAGGGACCTTTAGATCACGGCGCATTGGTACCCCTCTATTTTTTACAAAAGGCAGGTTGGAGTGGAAAAGTTGTACTGCTAGGAATGCCCTTGGAGCGACCGGAGGACTATGGTTTGCGGATGGGTCAGATCCTAGATAAGCTGCCTGGACGTTATGCACTGGTTGCCAGTGGTGATCTTTCGCATCGCTTGAAGGAAGACGGGCCGTACGGCTTTGATGCCGCTGGACCGGAATTTGATCAGTCCGTACTAAAAGCTCTGCAGCGGGATACGAAAAAACTCACTAGTTTGCCGGTTGACCTTGTCGAGAAAGCGGGTGAGTGTGGTTATCGAAGCCTGCGTTTGGCACTTGCTGCTAAAGAAGGAGCCCCAGAAGTGTTGTCCTATGAAGGGCCGTTTGGCGTGGGGTATATGGTGGCTGATCTGTATCATTCTTCTCCATTACCGCAGTGGGCGCGACGTTGTCTTAGGGACTATTTGAATCATGAAGACCCTGGTCTACTTCGTTTTCCCGATTCCCTGGAGTTTGCCGTACGAAGGGGATGTTTTGTAACACTAAAACAAAACGGCCAACTGCGAGGATGTATTGGAACAACAGAGCCCTGGCAAGACAATCTGGCATTGGAAATTCAACATAATGCATTGGCTGCAGGAACTGAGGATCCGCGTTTTAGACCCGTTAAAGTAGATGACCTTGACACCCTGAGCTTTACAGTGGATGTCCTTGGTGAACTTGAGAAAATTTCAGGGCCTGAGGAGTTGGATCCCTGGAGATATGGAGTAGTTGTTCGCCAGCGTGGGAAAACTGGAATTTTACTCCCTCACTTGGAAGGGGTCGATACGGTTTCAGATCAAATCAGTATTGCCAAGCAAAAGGGCGGAATCTCAGGAGAGGATTCGGTGGAGCTTTGGCGATTTGAGGTTACACGGCATTATGAGTAATGTTAATAATACCAGTAATATATCTAATCTTGATAAGAAGTCCTTTACTGCGACTTGTCTCTTATGTCCCCAGCATTGTCAATTGAGACAGGGGCAAACTGGGAGATGCCATGCACGTCAAAACCAAGAGGGAGAGATTGTATCTCTGACCTACGGTGAAGTGGCAGCTTGGAATGTAGATCCTATTGAGAAGAAGCCACTTTATCACTTTTATCCTGGCTCTTCAATTTTTTCTGCTGGAGGCTTCGGGTGCAACCTTAGCTGTTCGTTTTGTCAAAATCACGAGATATCCCAGAAACATCAAGTCGGAAGAAAAGTGACACCTGCCGGGCTTGCGGAGATTGCCTTGCAGGAAAAGCAATCGTTGGGATTGTGTTTTACTTATTCGGAGCCGAGCGTGTGGTTCGAAATGATTCGGGATACCGCGCCTTTGGTGCGAGCGCAAGGTGGGAAGGTGGTTCTTGTCAGTAATGGGACGATTTCTGGACGTTTCCTCGAAGAGCTGATTCCGTGGGTGGATGCGGTTAATATTGATATTAAAGCCTTTTCCGAGGAATTTTATCAACACTATTGTGGAGGAAAACTGGCTTGGGTTTTAGACAATGTAGAGCGCTTGGCAGGTAGGGTTCATCTTGAACTAACAACTCTCGTCATACCAGGTGCCAATGATGATCGCAAGGAAATCAGAGAATTGGCCCGCTGGCTACGCCAGCTCAAGGTTCCACTTGCTTGGCATCTGAGTGCCTACCATCCAGCTTATCGACTCAAGGTTCCACCAACTGATCGTCAAACTTTAGAACAATTAGGTGATATAGCCAAAGAATATCTCCCCTATGTGTATTTAGGCAATATAAAGGGAGGAGATACGACGTTTTGTCCTCAGTGTGGGGACGTTGTGATTCAACGTGAACCTGTTGTAGTTAATCGCCTAGACCGAGGATGTTGTCCCAAATGTGGAGGGAGTATTTTCGGAGTTGGGATGATGTGATGAAAGGAACCTGCTAACTGTGCAACTCTTATTCCTAATGATTCAAAATATTGGTCTAATTGTGGCAATTGCGTTTATACTAACGCGGTTAACTTCGTTTCGTAATCTCATTGATCATAAGCTTGATCGTTGGACCATCATTAAACTCTCGCTAGTATTTGGGTTATTTGGAATCGTCGGCACGTATACCGGGATTTCAATTCGGCCTAGTACAGATTCTTTTTTCTGGATTCCCCGCATGGATGCAGTTGGCTTTGAAGAAGCTCTCGCAAACTCACGTGTCGTTGGCGTCGTAATAGGAGGACTTCTAGGGGGGCCATGGGTTGGTCTTGGAGCAGGGCTCATAGCGGGTGTTCACCGAACTCTACTTGGAGGATTTACTGGGCTAGCATGTGGGCTTTCGACCGTGACGGCAGGGTTAATCGCAGGCCTCGTCTATATTAAGATAGGTAATCGTAGAATCGTTCCGACCTCAAAAGCATTATTCACTGGTGCAATTGCAGAGATAACACAAATGCTTATCATCCTTCTTATTGCTAAACCTTGGGGGAGTGCGGTCACCTTAGTTCAAGTAATTGCCCTTCCGATGATCCTGGCAAATAGTGTGGGGATCGCATTGTTTGTGGCAATGATACGATCTTTCATACACGAAGAGGACCGTATTGAAGCCAATCAGGCTCAAAAAGTTCTCCATATTGCCAATGAAATGCTGATCAATCTCCGCAGAGGTCTCACCGAAGAATCTGCAACCCAGATTTCTAAGCTTCTGTTACTAACAACGGGTGCTTCCGCGGTCTCAATTACAGATCACGAAAAAATTCTCTCTCATGTCGGGATTGGAGATGATCACCATTTGCCAGGACACACCGTTTTGACTGAAGCCACCAAGAAAGTACTCATAACTGGAAAACTATACATACCCAAATCCTTAGATGAAATTCATTGCCAGCGAATAGGATGTCCGTTGGCAGTGGCAATCATTGTTCCCCTGAAAAAATTGAATGAAGTGATTGGAGTTTTGAAATTCTATTTTTTAAATCCCAAACAGATTAAACCAGTAGACGTAGAAGTTGCTCAGGGTTTAGGCAAACTTCTCTCTCATCAGCTTGAAGTAGTCGATGCCCAGAACCATGCGCACCTCATCCAAGAGGCCGAGATTAAAGCGCTTCAAGCGCAGATGAACCCACATTTTCTATTTAATTCCTTAAATACAATTGTTGCTCTCATACGTATACAGCCCGATGTAGCACGTAAACTTCTCATTCAACTAGGGAATTTTTTCAGGCAAAATTTAAATGCCTCCCTTCACGAATTTGTCACACTAAGAGCGGAACTCGACCATACCCGTGCTTATATGGACCTTGAACAAGCTCGTTTCACAGAACGCTTAAGTGTTAAACTTGAAATCGATCCCTTGCTGGAAAATGTCCTTTTACCTCCTCTTACTCTTCAGCCCCTTGTGGAAAATGGAATACGTCATGGACTAAAGGGCCTTGAGAAAACGGGCGAAATCCTCGTTCGTGTTACAGAAACTAAAGGGTATGCCCTCATTTCAGTGAAGGACAACGGAATTGGAATTTCCGCAGGACGAATTGCCGAATTACTGCACAGTCGGATCGAATCTCAAGAAGGGACAGGCTTGGCCTTATATAATGTGAACCAGCGGCTTACTTATCATTTTGGAGAGGATTCCCAACTTCATATCGACAGTGAATTAGAACAGGGGACGTGTGTCTGGTTTAAAGTCCCGCTACAGAAGGGAGGGAGAATGGCGTGATTACTGTCGTTATCGCCGATGATGAACCACTTGCTCGGGACGAACTGGCTTATCTCTTAGGGAAATGTGATGATATCGAAATTGTGGGAGAGGCAACCCAGGGCCTCGAGGCTTTAGAAAAAATCATAGCCCTCAAACCTGATGCGGCCTTTTTAGATATCCACATGCCCAAGCTAGATGGCTTATTAGTTGCGAGAAAACTGCTCGAAGAGGATCATAATCTAATAATAGTTTTTGCGACAGCCTATGACCAGCATGCAATTCAGGCTTTTGAAGTCAACGCCGTAGACTATCTCTTGAAGCCTTTTGATGAGGAACGCGTCTCGAAAACGGTAGAGCGAATTCGTCAAAGGGTAAGAAATAATAAGGAAGATTTTCAGAATGAAATGCTCAATCATTCGCTCACTGAACTTCTAAAGAAAATGGACAGAGAGAGCGTAGCAGCCACAGTCGGCCAATTTAAAGCTCCGATTATCTCGAAACTGGCCGTTCAAGGTGAAGGAAGTATAGTTATGATTGATCCTAATGACATTCTCTATGTCTACCGTGAAAACAGGGATGTCTTCATCAAGACGTCTATCAAAGTATATTCAACCAAGTACACCTTACAAGCACTAGAAGAAAAATTAGCGAGCTATCCTTTTTTCCACACCCACCGGAGCTACTTAGTAAATTTAAACTTTGTACAAGAACTGGTGCCTTGGTTTAATGGAGCATATATTTTAATTCTAAATGACGAAGAACGTTCTGAAGTTCCCGTGAGCCGAACTTATGTCAAGGCATTAAAGGGTGTGCTGGAAATATAGTCATAAAATATTCACAGACCGCACATAGAATAATCACACTTGGACGACAAATTCGACATCCTAGACTTAAATTAAACATCTTCCTCTTAACATGATTTAAACTAAGGTAAGGTGAGGTAAGGCAGTGAACTTATCCTTAATCCTAATTTAAATTGAAGAGGAGGATTTATAATGATTACTTTTATACTTTCATTTGTAGCACTGATTGTAGGCTATATGGTCTATGGTAAGTTTGTGGAAAAAGTATTTGGCCCCAACGAAAATCTTGAAACTCCAGCCTATACTAAAGCCGATGGAGTTGACTATGTGCCCATGGGCTCCAACAGAGCGAGCCTCGTTCAACTCCTCAATATTGCAGGTCTTGGCCCAATCTTTGGACCGATTGCGGGTGCCTTGTGGGGTCCGGTCGCTTTTATTTGGATCGTTCTCGGAGGGATTTTTGCTGGTGGAGTACACGATTATTTTAGTGGTATGCTTTCCGTGAGAAACGGTGGAGCACAACTCCCTAGTATTGTCAGTAAGTATCTCGGCCGAGGAATGGGTTACTTCGTTAATGGCTTTTCTGTCGTACTATTGCTTCTAGTAGGAACGGTTTTCGTGGCCGGTCCTGCCAAATTGATTGTCACACTTACGCCTACTTGGATTAGTTTAAGCGTCGTGACAGGTGTAATTTTCATCTACTATATCTTAGCAACACTTTTACCCATTGATAAAATTATAGGAAAGATCTATCCACTTTTTGGTGTTCTGCTTATTATCATGGCTGTCGGCGTTGCCGTCGGACTGGTTGTTGAAGGATATACTATTCCTGAACTTACTTTGAGCAATCTCCATCCTAAGAATTTACCTATGTGGCCTTTGCTCTTCATCACGATCGCCTGTGGCGCGATTAGTGGATTCCATGCAACTCAATCTCCGCTCATCGCCCGGACGATGCAAAATGAAAAACATGGTCGTAAATTATTCTATGGCATGATGATAGGAGAATCTGCGATTGCTCTCGTTTGGGCTGCAGCAGGAATGGCTGTCTTCGGTGGAACGGGTGGTTTACAAGAAGCTCTGGCAGCAGGTGGACCAGCCGGAGTTGTACGCACGGTTTCGATTACCATGCTTGGAGCTTTCGGTGGAACGCTTGCTATTCTTGGAGTCATCATTCTCCCGATTACTTCCGGTGATACTGCATTCCGGGGTGCTCGATTAATTATCGCTGACTTCTTTAAAATGAATCAAAAGCCTATGGCTAAACGCTTGGCTATATCCATTCCCATTTTTGTTATCTCTTACGCCTTAACCAAGATCGACTTTAATTTTCTCTGGAGATACTTCGGCTGGGCGAACCAAACAACAGCTATGATCCTTCTTTGGACGGCTGCTGTATACCTCGTCATGGAAAAACGCTTTCACTGGATTGCAACAATTCCTGCCATCTTTATGACGGCAGTTACCTTCACCTATCTCTTACAAGCTCCGGAAGGCTTCGGCCTATCAGCTGGCATTTCCTCTCCCGTCGGACTATTAATTACCGTCGGAATCACGTTGCTCTTTGCCAGCAAAGTGCGTAAAATACGTAAAATGGAGATTTCCTAAGATGGAGGTAGCCCCAGTAGACCTTGAGGTAAATTTATCTGAACAGGCCATTGAATATATCAAAGAACGAGGCGGAATCCTTACCCTCGCAGAAGCTCCCCAAACTGGATGTTGTACAAACCTTGTCTTAGTTGGAGCACATCCTGGAATGCCTAAAGAGGAAGGGTATTTCGGCGTGAAGGAACAAGCTGGGATCCAGATCTACCCCATTTTGAGCACCCTTGAACAAGGAAATAGGAATTATGAATGACTCAAATTTTCACTGATCATACGCTGTTGTCATATGGATTTATCCTAAGAAGATCAAAGAGTTGTTGAGCCCGATCGTTCTGCTGCATTTGCTTTT
>DASRMA010000202.1:0-17459 GCA_035648155.1 Desulfosporosinus sp. | reverse complement strand
CATTGGTGCCACGTAATGGAAAGAGAATCCTTTGAAGACCATGAGGTGGCTGCTGTACTTAATCGCTACTTTATATCCATTAAAGTTGACCGCGAAGAACGCCCTGATGTTGACCATTTGTACATGGCCTTCTGCCAAGCCCTGACCGGATCTGGTGGCTGGCCACTCACGATCATGATGACACCAGATAAAAAACCGTTTTTTGCTGGAACTTACTTTCCAAAAGCGCAGAGAAACGGCCACCAAGGGCTTATGGAGCTCTCAGAGCAAGTGGGGAATCTATGGAGCACAAGCGAAGGTAAATTGAGAGAGTCTGCAGATAAGATCGTTTCCGCGATTCAATCAGGGGTCACCAAGACAAATATACCAACGATCCCATCCTCCCCTTTGACCAATGAAATTTTGCCTCAAAACGGTAAGGGACCGATTTCGGAAACCTTTGGTTCATGGGGAGAAAAAGTTATCGAGAAAGCATTTGATAATTTAGCCCAAATCTTTGATGCACGTTACGGAGGATTTGGAACTGCTCCCAAGTTTCCAACGCCCCATACACTAACTTTTCTTCTTCGCTATGCAGAGGACCATCCCCAGGACAAAGCCCTAGAAATGGTCCTGAAAACGCTTGACGGGATGGCACAAGGGGGAATCTATGATCATATTGGGTTCGGGTTTGCGAGGTACAGTACGGACGAGAAGTGGTTAATTCCCCACTTCGAAAAAATGCTCTATGATAATGCCCTGCTCGCCTCAGCCTACCTAGAAAGCTATCAGGTCCAGCACCGTCCAGAAGATGCTCAAAAAGTGCAAGAAATTTTCACCTATGTCCTTCGAGACATGACCTCCCCAAAAGGTGGTTTTTACTCCGCAGAAGATGCTGACGCTGAAGGAGTAGAAGGAAAATTCCATGTCTGGACTCCCCAGGAAATTGAAGCTGTACTGGGTAAGGAAACCGCCACAAAATACTGCGCTGTTTATGATATATCCTCTCAAGGTAACTTTGAAGGAAAGAATAATCCCAATTTATTACTTGGAACTTTAGATAAAATCGCCCACGAAAATAGCCTGACCAAGGATGAGGTTTTGAGTTCCTTGAAAAGCGCACGCCAAGCCCTATTTACTGCACGCGAGAAACGAATACACCCTTATAAGGACGATAAAATATTAACAGCCTGGAACGGACTTATGATCGCTGCTTTGGCTAAAGGAGCACAAGTTCTTGGAAAACAACCTTATCTAGAAGCTGCAACTAAAGCCGCAGATTTCGTCCTGAGCCACCTTGTGCGTAAAGATGGCCGACTCCTAGCCCGTTACCGAGAAGGGGATGCAGCCTACCCTGGGTATTTAGACGATTATGCCTTTTTCATTGGGGGGCTCCTAGAGCTTTACACCGCAAGTGGTAACCCTCAATATCTCAAAACCGCAATTCACCTCCAAGAAGAGCTAGAGCGGCTCTTTAAGGACGAAGAAGGTGGAGGGTACTTCCTTACCGGATCCGATGCCGAAGAGCTTCTCTTCCGTCCAAAAGAAAGTTATGACGGCGCTCTACCTTCTGGTAACTCAATCACTGCGCTCAATCTTCTTCGGCTAGCGCGTCTTACCGGCGATGGCCAGTGGGAAAAGAAAGCTGAACAACAACTTCTCTCTTTCCGCCCCGTTCTGGAGGAACATCCCACCGGATATACGGCTTTCCTGCAAGCCTTACAGTTTGCTCTCCATCCAAGTCAGGAATTAATTCTAGCTGGATCTCTCGAAAGCGCAGAACTTCCTGAAATGCGTCAAATCTTCTTTTCTGAGTTTCGTCCTTACTCTTCCGTTCTATACCAGGAAGGAAGCCTTGCCGAACTAATTCCCTGGACTAAGGATTATCCTGTTGATGAAAATCATGTTACCGCGTATCTTTGTCAAAATTTCACTTGTCAGCGCCCTGTCCAGCAAATCGAAGAATTTAGAACACTTTTAAAAAAATACTAGAAATTTTTTCACAAGGAAGTAGGGGCACGATGCATGGTGCCCCTACTTCCTTCTAGCGATTATCGACTGCCACGATCATGAATGAAGGATAATCAGCCAGATTATAATCGATTGGGGCAGGTAGCGGTTGTTCATTCTGGTAGAATACCCTTACTAAAGGACGATTAGGAAAAGCGGGGTTTTGTTTCACAACATTCCCTCTTTGTCCATTACTCAAAAGAATTCCCGAGCCGGAAGGATAAACGGCAATATGTTTCGCAAAAACCTTCAAAACCTGAGGATCAAAATGTTGATTAGATTGAGAGACAATATACTCGTAGGCGGCATTAGGTTCCATGGCCTTCCTATAAATACGCTTACTTGTCAGAGCTTCATACACATCAGCGATGGCCGCTAGTTTTCCGTATTCATGAATCTCGTTTCCCTTAAGCCCTCTTGGATAACCGGTTCCATCCCATTTTTCGTGGTGTTGAAAGGCAACATGGGCGGAAAGAAAACTGAAATCATTATTCTTGCGCAGAATGTCATATCCGCTTGTCGGATGCCGCTTGATCTCCTCAAATTCTTCTTTCATTAACGGTGTTTTCTTGTTCAGAATGCTCTCTGGAATTCTAATTTTTCCAATATCATGCATAAGAACACCCATCCCAAATTCAAGCAACTTACGTTCAGAATACCCTGATGCAAGGCCCAATACAAGCCCGATAATGGTTGTATTGATAGAATGATGAAACGTATAGTCGTCATACCCTTGAATTTCAGTCAGGTTTCCCAGAATGTCAGCACTGAATAAAAGATCATTAATCATTTGATTAACGGTGGTTCGAACGCTAGACGCCTTTAAGGAACTTTCCCTACCGCACTCGATGTATTCGCTAACACTTTGAATCGTCTTGTAAGCGACTTCACGAGTTTGGCTAGTTATCGTCATATGGAATTCAACGTCTTCCAGTCTGTCATCCTGTATAAACAGCACATCATAGCCCATGGCCATTAAACGTCCAATATAAGAAGCAGTAACGCGAACCCCTGTCTGTAGTAAAACCGTACCAGAAGAATTAATCACAGGGCGTGCTAAGACTGATCCCTCCACAACATAACGTGTGTTTACCAAACGCATGAATTCTCATCCTATCCAATTTAGTGCCATAAACAGCTTAAGTAATTAACTTCGTCAAAATCCTTTAAAATCCTTTATGTATGTAGCTTTCCAAAAAATTTTCCCATTAGTCCTATTGGCCTAACTATTAGTGGAATATCTTAGCTATGAAAGAAATGAATCAGTCACCTTTAAATCTGGAATCACAGGTAGAGAAAGAAAGGCTAGGGTCATAAACCGATCGACCGTCTCACTAATTCCTAGACTATGTTTTCTCAGAACCAAGTCAATTTTCACAAGCCCCCGAGCTTCCTCCATCTTCTGCTTAAAGCTTGACATACTCATCCACTCCCCTTTCACACGGAATCTAAAGAAATAGCTTGGCTAAAGCCAAGCACAAATACTCAACTATCTCCAAAGTAGAATGCCAGTTATGAACCGTCCCCGACTTGCAAGCGTTCCTAAGTCTTCGTCCCCGTTTTCAAGCCCGGGACGCAGTGTGACGCGAGCGCGAGGTCTTTACGTAAGCAGACTAGCAAACTCCGTGAAAGCACCCCAGCATGGGGCAGTGAACAGGGAATGTGAGCTGCCGCCACTGCGCCAAGGACGGCGCATTTGGCGGGTACCCCGCTCCTCATATTTGGAGCTTGAACGGTTAGTTTGCTCTGCGTCGTAAGCACCTAGCGCTGTGTCACACCAGTCCTAGCCATGACCCTCTTCAAACTCAACGTTGAACTCGCCTTAAGCCGAGGAACATCAATCGTCAGAAGTTGCCGATCTCTCATCACGACTTGCCCATCCACCATGGTAAGACGCACATCGGAGGAAGTTGCCTGATAAACCAGCTGTGAGTATACGTTCACATACTCGTTGGGCCAAGTGTGTAAACCCTGCAGACTAACGACTGCCAAATCCGCCTTTTTCCCAACTTCCAGGCTTCCAACATCGTGTTCATGTCCAATGGCCCGAGCACCACCGAGTGTGGCTAATTCAAACACTCTTTGTGCTGGCATGGCCGTAGGTCCATGTAAGGGCTTTTGAATCAAGGCCGCGTGCCGCATTTCCGTGAATCCGTCCAAATTATTATTGCAGGGTGCCCCATCTGCACCCAGGGAAATCTCTGCTCCTCGTTTCATCATTTCAGGAATCGGCGCGATCCCTGAGGCCAGCTTCAAATTAGAAGAAGGGCAATGCGAAATCCGCGTCTTGGTCTGAACCAAGATTTCTTTTTCTGCCTCATCCAGCCATATGCAGTGAGCAAGGATGAGTTTCGGACCCGTTAAGCCAACCTTATCCAAATAGATGATATTGCGCATTCCCCGCGTGCTTTCCACAATCTGGATTTCCGATAGATTTTCTGAAGCGTGAGTATGCACAAAGGCATTTTTCTCTCGAGCAATCCGTGAAACTTCTCTCAATAACGTATCGGTGCAGGAAATAACGAAACGAGGCGTGAAAGCTACTTCGAGCCGTCCATTCCCTTTACCATGATATTTCTCATATAAGTCGACGCTTTCTTGAATGGACGCGTCTGTGTCCTCCCGTAAAGAACTTGGAATATCCTTGTTGCAGTCATCCATCATGACCTTCCCAGATAAGGCTCTCAAGCCACTGGCGAGAATCGCTTCAAAAGCGTGTTCCGTGTGATGTACAGTTTCCATATCCACAATCGTCGTTGTTCCTCCAAGGAACAACTCACCAATCCCAAGTAAAGCAGAATCGTAGAGGGATTCGGGATCATGACCGCCTTCTAGCGGCCAGACTTTTAATTTGAGCCAATCCAATAGTTCTAGGTCATCTGCCTGTCCTCGAAACAAGGTCTGACAAAGGTGAATGTGGGTTTGAATCAAGCCAGGTATAAGCAAATCCCCATGGAGATCAATCACTTGATCAGCAGGTTGTTCAATGACTCCCCCGATTGCTACGATTCGTGTCCCTTCAACTAACAGATCACCCTGAGTGATTTCTCGCTCTGAATTCATAGTCACGATCGTCGCATTTTTGAAAAGAATACGCATTTCTCATCCGCCCTTTCTTTAGACTGATACTCCGCACAGCTAAAATAACGCCCGTATCTAGACGCTTTTCCTTTAGTTATAGACCCATACTGGCTATCTTTCGTTTCGTTGAAGTTCTGAGTCTAAAAATCTCTTTATCGTGCAAGGCTTTGAAGATGTCAAATCTATCAAAGCCTTGTTGGCGGTTGATGGTCTTTAAATCTCGGTTAACATTCATTAAGAGAAAGCTGCTATACAGGTCCCTTTGAATACTATCTATGCCGATTTGCGTCCACGCTCTTTAAGTTCTTTTTTTGTGTAGTTGTCGGCAACATGGTTATATGGGGAAGCTTTCACTTCGGTAGTTTTGCAGTGCATGCAGAATTCTTCCTCTTTTCAACTTTTCAACATCTACAATATCTAAACACATGAAAAGACAACTCCATTGCTTCTCTATAAACCATTCCTGGCTCATAGAGAAGCAATTACGGTTGCCTCGTAGAAACCCTTAATCCAATTATTAAGGATATATGAGTGACACTAACAATATTCAAATTTTTCTAACTATTAGCTTACACTGTATATATTATATATTCGCCATAAATTTCAATTATCCTACCTATTTAAAAATATATTTATATTACCATATTTTCCTTAATTTACTATCTCATTTCTTCTTTAGCACACAAAATCCTAAATATCCCGTCTTCTAAAATACCTAGCAAGATGTTACCTCCAAGCATCCGAGCTTTCTCAGTAATCGTCCAACAGTACTCCTCAAACCCACGAGGATCAACATCCCCAATTTTAACTTGTCTAGCGACTTGAGTCTCTGTTCTCAATAAACCTCTCAGAACACCAGTGCATGGCGAAAACACCTCTTCAGGTCGAACCCCATCATCGATCTCACCCAAACAGTCTCCTACTGTAACCTGTTCTCCAATAGCTCGCTTGGCTCTAAAGATTCCAGCTTTTGGCGAATAAAGAACACGATCCCCGGATATACCCATTACTTCTCCCGGGATGCCCGTATTCGCCTGGGCAGTCCCGTCATAGATCAGCCGCCCGAGATAATGCCCGCGGTTCGTTTCTACGACGACATCCACATCGACCCCCGCTGTGAAACCTGGCCCCAGACCAAAGGTCTTAAGCGCCATGCTTTGTTTAGTACCCAAGTTACGTTTCGCCATAATCGCATCCACCAAGACCAATGGATTCAGCAATGACAGACTCTCCAACTCAGGATCGATCAAAACAGGTATTTCTCCAGCTTGCCAAGCCATTTCGCATTCTCTAGGATTTCCGATATGACGCGCTGGTACCCCTTCAACTTTCCATCGTCCTTCCGACACGGCCGTCCCAAAACAAACTGGCCAACGAACCATAAGGGGCTCAGCCACTTCCGTCATCACCACTCTAAACCCGGCCTTCGCTAGCACCCAGCCAACTCCCGTGGCTTGTTCTCCAGCTCCACGAATTAAAACCACCGGTCCATTCATGACGAGTTTGTTTTTCATTCGCTAGTTCTCCCTTATGTATGTATTATTCAAGCATTTAAATATTAATATATATCTAAACATTATAGCCTGGATTATCCATCACTCTGAACCCTTATTGACCCAGCAACGCTTTGTATTGCTCCGGAGTATCAACATCTTGAAAGAAACTATCCTCGACTGGACACTTCTGCCATTGTTCAGGATAGCGGTATAAGACCTCCCGCCCCCCTTGTTCACCTCGCAGCTCTAAGAGTTCATGAACATACTTGCGGTGAAAAAATACTGGTGATACCGCCTTATCCCCTACAATTGGTACCAGGAAATCCGGATGATTGTGCTGAACCTGCTGCAGGCAGTCTGCAAGTCCTTGCGCTGTAATCCCCACTTGGTCTCCAGGTAAAAATCCAATAGATTGAACCTCACTGTTTAAGTCCTGTAAACCAAAGCGGATCGTCTCCGCGAGCGGATTGGGACTTGGCACTTGAATCCAAGTCCCACCGTCCGACTCGAACATTCGAATACAGTCTTCCGTGAGATAGGCTTCCCTAGAATGTCTTGCGACAACGTAAATCTCAGCAGCCACTGAGATAGAGGAAATCGGGGATACGCCACCTTCGAGAGTGATTGCCTCTAGGACAGTCTGCAGAACATAACCAAGCACCGTCGTATCCTTCCAAGGCATAACAAGTTTATCTTGCCCCATTCGGGTCGCTAGACCAGCAGCCATTACCACAAATCGAACCACTGAAGTATCCCCTCCTTGGCATCCCCCGCAGCTATTCGTAAATGTTTTGACCTGAATTTTGTTAGATCATCAAAATCTGGTTGTATTTCTGCCCATCTATGGCACAGAGCTAGGAGAGCATCCTTTATGCACACTGGTTCTTTGTTGTCTGCACTTAACCCCGGACTATTAAGGAGAATAACCCATGACATTTGTCCATATTGGGGAGCAAAAACAGGGGATCTCAAGAAATAGCGCCAAGCCTTCTCTGCGTTCCAAACGTGTCCAAGCAGATCCAGGCAACCATTCGGCCTATGAACTTGTTCCGCCTGTAGGACTTCCCCCCACAAACCGCCATCCAGCACTAACACCACACAATCCGTTTGCTGGGGAATTTGCGGTTCATGGGGTTCCCAGCATTTTAACTTAAGTCCCTTGGCTCCATCCCCTTCAATAACCCAATACAAGTTATGCGCAAGTGGGGGACAGTTCTTGCACTTACATTCGGGGAAGTCAGGGACGGTTCTTGCACTTGCGATGGCAGCATCGACCGCTTGAATGGGAGGACCAATCCATTTTCCGCTTTCCTCCATCACATCTCCATACCAAAAACAAACACCTTCTTGTTCATAAAGCGGTGGGTTGGGATTTTTCCACCCCTTCATTGATTCCTCGGGAAAAACTTTCGTCGTAGTCGTTGCAATCACCCGATGCCCAGCGGAGTCAATTTCATGAGTAATCGCTCGAAGACAGGTCGTCTTTCCTCCTGCCCCAATGAACGTGACCACTTGCGCACGTCCTGTCATACCCCACAAACTGCCACTGGCCCAACTATTCCGTAACTCTGTTTCTGAACTGCTCATGTTATTCTCCTGCTACTGTTTCCGACTAGTATACTCGAGTGTTAGCTAAAGTCCAAGTTGAAGCAGCTTTGAAGATCACTTCTTATAGGGGGTTTCACTTAGTGGGAGGGAACACCTTAGTTTGCCGTCAAACTTGTAATAAGCTGAGGCAACGGCTGGAGCGGTCGGAATAGAAGCGATTTCCCCCACTCCTTTGGCCCCATAGGCTAATGGAGAGGAATTCTTTTCTATAATAATACACTCAATCTCGGGCACTTCCGTCGAACGGAAGAGGCCCAGTGTCCCAAACTTAGCGGTTGGAACACCTTTTTCCAGGGGGAAATCCTCACGCAGGGCATACCCTAATCCCATGGTAACTCCGCCTTCAATTTGCCCTTCTATAGCCCTTGGGTTGATGGCCCTGCCCACATCGTGCGCCGCCACAACTTTTTCGACTTTCCCCTCAGCGTTCAATAAGACAACGTGAGTAGCATAACCATATGCCACGTGACTAATCGGATTCAGCTTTTCTGAATTCATGGGGTCCGTTTCTCCTAAGTATTCACCTATAAATTCGCTGTCTTCTAAATTCTCCAAAGAGGATTTATACAATGCTTGTTGCAATTCGAGAGCGGCCTGACGTGTTGCCTCACCCGTAAACATTGTCTGGCGTGAAGCGGTTGTTGTACCGGAATCAGGCGTCATCGCTGTATCCGGAGCCCCGACTTCAATGAGGTGGATAGGCAACCCGGTGGCCTCATGAACAATCTGAGTGGCAACTGTTGCAAAGCCCTGACCAATACATGCCGCGCTGGTGAGTACCACCACTTTTCCCTTCAGAATTTTAAGTTTAACCCGACCAGTATCCGGAAGACCAACCCCAATCCCAGTATTTTTCATGCAACAGGCAATTCCAGCCGCATGCGGGTGGGATTCATACGCTTCACGAACCGCAAGGAGAGTTTCCTTAATCGCCGTCCCCTCATCTGTAATCTGGCCCGTGGAATTAATCATTCCCGGTTCCAGTGCATTGCGGTAACGAATCTCCCACGGAGAAATTCCTACCTTTTCCGCCAAGAGATCCAAATTGATTTCCGCTGCAAATGCAGACTGCGGTACTCCAAAGCCCCGGAACGCTCCGGCGGGGGGATTATTCGTATAGACACATAGGCCTGTAATATCAACATTAGATATCTGATAAGGACCGCTAGCATGGGTGCAGGCCCGCTGCAAGACAGCCGTTCCTAACGAGGCATAGGCTCCAGTATCTGCTACGATGTTGGCTACCATCGCGGTCAATTTTCCTTCTGAATCACACCCGGTTGTGATATCTAACTCCATGGCATGCCGCTTAGGGTGAACTAACATACTTTCCTTACGGGTAAACGTGAGTTTCACAGGCTTCTGCGTTTTGATAGCTAGCAAAGCAGCATGGTGTTGAACACTTAAATCCTCTTTTCCACCAAATCCACCGCCTACCAGCTTACTAATCACACGCACTTTTTCCGCTGGAAGCCCGAGCATAGCCATAATCCCATGTTGATCATCATAAACGCTTTGATCAGCGACATAGACCGTGACTCCTCCGTCGGCCTGAGGAATAGCTAAAGCGCTTTCCGGTTCCATAAAAGCATGCTCTGTCGAAGGGGTGGAATAATGATGTGTAACGACATGCGCCGATTTAGCCAATGCTTCCTGGGCATTCCCTCGGTTGACCTTCGTCGTGCTCAGCAAGTTTCCTTTCAGATGAATGTTATAAGCATGTTCTGCAAGTGCTTGGGTCGGGTTGAGAAGCGGTTCAAGCTCTTCATAATCAACTTTGATCAACGCCAAGGCCTCACGCGCTTGTTGTTTAGTTTGGGCTGCCACTAAAACAAGGGCATCTCCGATATACCGTGTTTCTTGACCCACAGAAACAAGAGTCGGCCAATCATGAAAAATATGTCCGTGATCCTGTGCACCCGGTATGTCTTCCGCTGTTAGGACTGCTTCGACGCCAGGATAAACACGGGCTAAGGATATGTCGATAGCTTTCACAAGCACCCGAGGATATCGGGTTCTCAACACCGCCGCATAAAGCATATGATCAACCTGCATATCATCCACATACTGCCCAGTGCCTAATATCTTCTCACGCGCATCCACTCGATGGATACTTGTCCCAATCCCAGCTCCATATTTCGCGTAAGCTTGGAGTTCTCCCCTTAACACTTGGCCTGCTAGCAGGATCCCTTTTTCGATCTTCACATACCCCGTACACCGACAAATGTTCCCTCGAATGCTCTGTTTTATCTCTTGAGGCGTAGGGTTTGGCACCTTATCAAGTAACGCTTTGGCACTGATAACCATACCAGGTATGCAGAAACCACATTGAACGGCTCCCGCCTGAGCAAACGCCCAAACATAGGCTTCTCTCTCTCGTTCAGTTAGCCCTTCAACGGTCAATAGTTTTTTTCCCGCAACCTTGGCGACGGTCAATAAACAGGCCCGCATCGCCTTACCGTCCATAAGTATCATGCACGCGCCACAGGCTCCTTCGCCACACCCATTCTTCAGCGACGTAATTCGTACCTCATCCCGCAAGAATTGCAGTAGGTTCATATCCTCTTGTACAGTGTACACTGTATCGTTAATGTCAATGTTATACATTTTCCCCAACCTTTCTCTTCAGAAATGGCTTACGGAAACAATAAATTCCCTCGGGACTCTCTACCTGAAGCTGTCCGTCCTCCACAACTTGTTTACCTCGTAGAAAGACATGGGTTGCTTTACCCCTCTGATTAAAGCCTTCATAAGGGGTATAATCAACCTGCTGATGAAGAATTTCAACCGTTATGGTGGATGAAGCCTGGGGATCCCAGACTACGAGGTCTGCGTCGCTACCAGGAGCGATGGTTCCTTTGCGAGGGAATAATCCAAATAATTTAGCTGCATTCGTTGAAGTTAGTGCCACAAATTCGTTGATCGATATTTTTCCTGTCAATACTCCATAAGTGTAAAGCAATCCCATGCGCGTTTCCACACCAGGTGCCCCACTTGGGATCTTACTGAAATCGTTTAATCCTATGTCCTTTTGCCCTTTATAATTAAAGGAACAATGATCAGTCGCTACGGTATCTAATATTCCAGTTTGTAAACCTGACCACAACCTCTCCTGATGGCGTAACGAACGCAAGGGCGGCGAGATCACATACTTTGCACCATTAAATCCTTCCGACTGGTAATAACTATCATCGAGCAAGAGGTATTGCGGGCAGGTTTCGGCATAAACCTCTAAACCCTTAAGTTTAGCTTCCGCCACGGCTTTAAGTGCGCCCTCACAGGTGAGATGAACGATATACAGAGGGGCCTTGGCGATCTTAGCAAGCGTAATAACCCGGTTGGTTGCCTCCTCTTCCACGGCGGGTGGCCTAGCCAGCGGATGAAAATACGGAGCAGTCTTCCCCTGACTACGGGCTTCTTCCACCAAGTAATCAATGACATCGCCGTTTTCACAATGAACACAAACGAGAGCCTCACACTCCCCCGCCTGTTGCAAAGCCTTCAATAATTCACCATCATTGACCTGCAGGATATTCTTATAGGCCATATACAATTTAAACGAGGATACACCTTCCTGATGAACTAAATCTGTCATTTCCTGGGCAACTTGATCATTCCAATCAGTAATGGCCATATGAAAACCAAAGTCCACATAACATTGGCCATCGGCTTTGGCGTGCCAATTTTCTAGGCCTGTTTTCAGGGTTTCTCCTTTAAACTGAGTGGCATAATCCAGAATCGTAGTTGTTCCTCCAAGTACGGCTGCTTTCGATCCCGATAAGAAATTATCCGAGGTAGAAAACGTACCCATCGGGAGGTCAAAGTGGGTATGCGGATCAATTCCTCCAGGTAATATTAAGCAGCCATCCACATTGATCACCTGATCCTCAGGGTGCTTGATCTCATGACCTATGGCCACAATTTTCTCGCCTTCCATGCGGATGTCAGCTTGATACACATCGACAGCTGAGACAATAGTTCCACCGTTTAACACGATACCCATGTTCATTCCTCCCGTCATGAGGTCCCCTGCTTATGACCTGTTTCAGAATAGGCGCAGAGTACTTCCTATTATGGAAGCGCCTCTGCGCTCATTCTTACAAAGTTCCTTAGAATAAGTTTTAACATTAGTTCACTTATTTCTTAATAAATGTACCTGTCTTGCCTTTAATTCCGTCTTTTGCTTTTTCAAGAAGCGTAATAAGAGCTGTGCGATTGTCTCCAGAAGATGCAAAATCTACCGCTGCCTGAACTTTTGGTAACATAGATCCAGGTGCAAAATGACCTTGCTTAATGTATTCTTTCATTTCTTCTGTTGTAATGCTATCAAGCCATTTTTCGCCAGTTTTTCCGAAATTAATGGCCACCTTTTCTACGGCAGTTAAGATGATTAGGAAGTCAGCATCAACTTCCTGTGCCAAGACACTGGAGGCAAAATCCTTGTCAATGACAGCGCTCACGCCTTTTAGATGGTGCCCTTTTCTGATAACAGGGATACCTCCACCTCCACAGGTAATGACGACTTCACCAGAATTTAATAAATTATTTATTGTCTTGATTTCAATAATTTCTTTTGGAAGCGGGGAGGCTACTACCCTACGGTAACCTCTTCCTGAATCTTCAATTATCTGAAAGCCTTTTACTTTTGCACGCTTAATTTCTTCTTCGTTCATGAAATGGCCAATTGGTTTTGTAGGATTTAGAAAATTAGAATCATCCTCATCCACCCGTACCTGTGTGATCACCGTGGTAATCGATTTTTCTATGCCGCGGTCCAGCAATTCTTCCTTCAAGGCATTCTGCAAATCATAACCTATATATGCCTGGCTCATTGCGACGCAGACTGACAGGGGAGTGAATATTGGATGCGTTGGATTTGAACGCCCATACGTATCCATAGCCTCATTAATCATTCCAACCTGTGGCCCGTTCCCGTGGGAAATCACGACGTCGTATCCTTCTTCGATCAAATCAGCAATAGCTTTAGAAGTATTTTTGACTGCGATCATCTGCTCAGGCAGATTCTTACCAAGTGCATTTCCGCCTAAGGCAATAACAACTCTTTTTTTCATAATGCAACTCAGTCCTTTTAATAGTCTTAGTCACATTCAAGAAATAGCAAATCAGTCTGCCACTCTATTTTGTGTCATACTGCGTCGGCATACTCACCTAATAGCCCCGCTATGAGGTGAGTATGCCTCCTTGTCTGACGCAAAATATCCAAGGCATCTTTGACTTGTTATTTTCTTTCATATGCCTTAGTCAAGTTTTCTTTGCTTTGCAACTTTCTCCAAGGTCTTTAAAGTAGTCTGTGGATTTTCAAATTTGCTTAAGAAAATCATAGCAGCAATAATATATGGTTTGTAGCTTGCTTGCTTATATAGAGGAATACGATATCGATCAAATACGCTGGCATCGACTTCTCCTTCTTCACAGCTTAAACCAGTGATATCCGCAGGCAGACAATGCATATAGGTGGCTTTGCCATTCTTTGTCAACTTCATCATTTCTTCTGTGCAAGCCCAATCTTTATGCTCTGCATTCTGGGCCAGTAATTCCTTTTCAAGGGCCTTGATCCCATCCGAATCGCCGTTACCATATAATTCAGTACGTTTTTCCATTGCTACAAATGGAGCCCAGCTCTTTGGATAAACGATATCGGCATCTCTGAATGCTTCTTCCATGCTGTTTGTTTTTGTGAAAGATCCTCCTGATTTTGTAGCATTTGCCTTGGCAACTTCTTCTACTTCCGACATAATCTCATATCCTTCAGGATGTGCAAGAACTACGTCCATTCCCATGCGAGTCATTAGACCGACAATACCTTGAGGCACAGAAAGAGGCTTTCCGTAGGAAGGTGAGTAAGCCCACGACATGGCAATCTTCTTACCTTTCAGGTTCTCTATACCACCAAATTCATGAATGATATGCAGCATGTCGGCCATTGCCTGAGTAGGGTGATCTATATCGCACTGTAGGTTTACTAGGGTTGGTTTTTGCTCCAAAATTCCGTCCTTATTTCCTTGCTTAACAGCCTCGGAAACTTCACGCATGTAAGCATTTCCCTTGCCGATATACATATCATCACGAATACCAATGACGTCTGCCATAAAGGAAATCATATTTGCAGTTTCACGAACTGTTTCACCATGAGCTACTTGGGATTTCCCTTCATCCAAGTCCTGAACCTCTAGGCCAAGAAGATTACAGGCAGATGTGAAGCTGAAACGGGTACGGGTAGAGTTGTCACGGAATAAAGAAACCCCAAGTCCGCTTTCAAAAACCTTAGTAGAGATATTGTTTTCTCTCATAAAGCGAAGAGCGTCAGCCAAAGTAAATACAGCTTCTAACTCATCCTCTGATTTTTCCCAAGTCAGCAAAAAGTCATTGTTGTACATTTCTTTAAAATTCAAGCTGTTTAATTTTTCAATGTAATCATTCAATGTTTTCATAAACAATCTCCTTAATATCTAATTATTTTTGAAACGTGTACGAACAGCTTATTCACACCTCGAACTATTTAATTTTGACTAAGTTCTCCGTATCCTTAGGCATCTTATCCACATATTTCTCGACAAAAACACTAGGAATCATTGCATACATGGCTGCGCAATCCACTAATTCCTTTTTCCAGGTCCGTTCATTAGGTGCGTGGGCTTGATCTTCATGACCAGGACCAAAACCAATGCAAGGGATTCCGTAACGGCCCATGATGGAAACACCGTTTGTGGAGAACGTCCACTTGTCGACCACTGGATCTTTACCGAATAATCCTTTGTAAGTTTCCTCCAACGTGGTGGTTACAGGATGTCCCTCCTCGATGAGCCAAGTCGGGAAATAACATTCTGTAGGATAAACCAAATTAGTATAAGATGGTCGTTCATAGGTATACATCGTAACTTCAGCGCCAGCAGCTTTCACAGAAGGAAGGTTTTTAATCTGTTGAACAGCAAATTCCCAGGATTCACCCGCCGTCAAGCGACGATCAACGGAAATCCAGCAACTGTCAGCAACTGCACAACGGGAAGGAGAAGTATGGAAAATTTCCGATACAGTTAAACTTCCTTTACCTAGGAACGGGTGATTTAGAAGGTTTTCATGCAAGCCGCGGAGTTCTGACAGAATAGGAGCCATTTTGTAAATCGCATTATCACCACGCTCTGGTGCCGAGCCATGGCAGCTGACGCCTTTGGTCATAACTTTGATTTCCATGCGACCACGATGTCCTCGATAAATCTTGCCATCTGTCGGTTCGGTAATCACTACGAACTCAGGTACCACTTTGTCTTCATTAATAATGTACTGCCAGCATAAGCCATCACAGTCTTCTTCCTGTACTGAACCAACCACAACCAGAGTATATTCGCCTTCCAGCCCGAGATCCTTAATAATCTTTCCAGCGTAAACCATCGAAGCCATTCCACCGATTTGGTCAGAGGTACCTCGCCCGATAATAATTTCCTCATCTTCATACCCAAGATAAGGATCGTACTTCCAAAGTCCTGGATCACCGATGCCAACCGTATCAATGTGCGCATCCATCGCGATCAAATGTTTACCATGACCAATATAGCCGAGAATATTGCCCATAGGGTCAATCTCCACTTTATCGAAGCCTACTTTTTCCATTTCCTCTTTGATGCGCAGAACAACTTTCTTTTCGCCACAACTCTCACCTGGAATTGCTACGAGGTCACGTAAAAACCTACTCATTTCAGGCTGATATTTTTTGGCAAGTTCAAGAACTTTTGCAAAATTAGTGTCCATTTTAGTATCCATTAATGAAGTTCCCCTTTCACTACTCTTAGTATATTAATAATATTTAGACTACTGATCATTTCTTTAGTATGATCTTTCAGATCTATATTAATGCAAGAACAATGCCAATTACCTTCCTTGAGGCTAACAAGTTCTTACACTCCCTTCCGCTAAGTGAATCTATACTAAAAAACCCCCGAAGTGAATTTTTTCTCTGTTCTTAAAGGCACGCCTTAGTCTCATATTGAGATGATAACTTGAGATCACCTACACAACCTGTCTCTCCAAAACAGCGCCGATTCAGCATTCTTTACGCTCAGTCTCATTTTGATACAAAGGTCTAGTCTTGATACATGATTTCTAGGAGGTTATGGCCACCTTAACCTTGCTTTCTAGGAGAAAATTTTAGTTTCATCAATTTGATAATCCTTAATCTTCCTGTAGAGGGTTGCTCTGCTAATCCCCAGTAATTTTGCCGCATCAGCCTTATGCCCCTCACGATTCATAAGAACTAAGGCCTTCAAGATTGTTTCCCGCTCTATCAATTTTAAGTTCAAGGATGAGTTCTGAGCTTCGAGTTTAGGATCGTTTTTAATTCGTTGCGGTAAAGTTTCGGAGGTAATCTCACCACCTGCCACCATGGTAACACAGTATTCCACAACATTACCAAGTTCTCGAACATTACCTGGCCACGGATATTTAGTCATGATATCTATCGTTTCCTTAGTTATTCCGCTAACTGATCTGTCCGTGACCGTAGAGTAATAATCCAAATAAAATTTTACCAGAATTGGCACATCTTCTAGACGGTCACGAAGCGGCGGAATCGTTAACGGAATTACATTTAAACGATAATAGAGATCCTCTCTAAACTCTCCCGTTTTCACCATTGCATCTAAGTCTCGGTGGGTTGCGGCGATTATTCGAACATCCAAGGGTATTGATCGCAAACCTCCAACGCGTTCTATTCTTCTTTCTTGCAAGACTCTGAGGATCTTGACCTGCAAGTGTAATGGCATGTCCCCGATTTCGTCTAAAAATATTGTACCGTTGTGTGCAAGCTCAAATTTACCCAGTTTGCCACCTCGTCTAGCCCCCGTGAACGACCCTTCTTCGTAACCAAATAATTCGCTTTCCAGGAGATTTTCAGGGATGGCACCACAATTGATTGCAATAAAGGTATGCCCTTTTCGTTTGCTACTCTGATGTATCGCCCGAGCTAACAGTTCCTTTCCTGTGCCGCTCTCTCCTTGTATCAAGAGTGTTGCCTTACTGGGAGCCACGTGCAAGGCCATGGCTTTCATCGCCTTCATTATTGGAGACTCTCCAATAATCTGGGAAAAATGAGTCTCAATCTCGCTAACAGTCGCCTCTTTGACCAGTTTCTTTATTTGTTTAATATCTTTGACAGAAATGACCGCACCTTCAACGACCCCATTATTTTTAATAGGTGCAACGTCACAATAAAGTTGTGTGGCAACCCGTTTTCCTTGGATCGGACCAGAAAACGCTTCTCCACGTTCCACG
>DASRMA010000201.1:0-6805 GCA_035648155.1 Desulfosporosinus sp. | reverse complement strand
ACACGGAGACATCCAAGAAAATCGGAAGCTGGGACAACGGGGTCTATGGAAACGACTTACGCTCCTGCGAAGAAGACCTTTACAAAAACACCAAGGGAGCATATTTCCTAGTCGGCGAGGGAGGTCCGTTGAGCAAGTACTCCGTGAGTCATGGCAACTCCACCAGCGGAAGAAGGGAACTAATCCCCATGACAGTCACAGAAGCCCAGGAGTGGTCAGAAGAACGTCTCATGGTCGAAGAGTATGAAGCTGAGTTTGGAGTGCAGGAGGAGGCCAGTTCAGATCTGACAACGCGTGAACGGGTTGGCCTTACGCTGGATATCGAGATTATGGCTAGACTGAGAAAACATTCCGCTGAGACTGGTATTCCGATGGCAAGGACTGTCGATAAGGCGATCACGGCCTTGCTGGATAGTTTAAATCAATAAATGAAAGCCCTCGGTTGTGCCGGGGGCTTTCTGCGTTTATGGGGTTATTTTACAACTTCCATGATTGTCGCTTTAACTGAAGGTATTGTTGCTTCTGCCCCTAAAACAGTCTTGTAAGTAAATAATCCTTGAGAGTTTCCCCAAAAATTAACTATATCATCATTTAGGATTCTGCCTTCTCCGGATTTTTTGGTGTAAGTTACATACATCGTGTCTTTATAGCTGCTAGACGTTTTTGTGACATTAACTCTCAGGGCCATCTCATCGCCTGATTCTTGTACTTGTATTACTTGACCTTTATATTTTACATCTTGGCCAGTGAAAGCATAGGGGGTCCTAGCCAATTCTTTATATGGTATTGTCTTAGCCCTAGTCTTCAAAACCTTATTTTGCTCTGCCTCTAAATATGTAGTTTTTTCCTTAGCTAGTCTTTCGTAATCAGTCTTAATATCTTCCTTATCGGAATCGGACAGTTTAATATATTTATCTCCTATTTCGATTAGTTGTTGTTTTTGGGTAGGATCAAGATCGGCATATGATTTCTTTAACAATGTCTTATCTGATGCAGAAAAGATTGGCTCCGCTGCTACTGGTGATGGGGCAGGAGTAACGGCGGAGGTAGTTACAGGAGCAGTCGCTGGGCTATTCCATATAAACGTCGATCCCACCCAATACAAGACGACTATCATCCCACCAACAATTAATAAACTTTGGCCAATGCCAGGTAATATCTTAGCGCCACATTCTGGGCAAACCTTAGCATCCTTAGAAACCTCTGCTCCACATTTGCACTTCTTGGCCTTAACTTCCTTTTTACTCATTAAGATTTTCCTCCTCATTTGGGGGTCTTATGGCGCCCTCTGCCTTTAGGTATCGTGTTCAACGTCTGATGGGGTATTTCCTGCTATGGGATAATATTAATTATTCTGCGACACTTTTACAGTATTATAATAGGAAGCTTTTTTCGTGACCCAATGTTGCACAAATGTTGCACAAACTATTAAATTATTATTGCAACCCATTAAACTATAATTTAATATTGCAATTAATGAAATAAAATTGCCAAATAATAAACGTATAGAAAAACGCTTGTAACAAGGATATTTACGTTATTGCTCCATGTGCAATCTACTGGATTTAGGTTCCAGCGGGTAACCGTGCAGGTTCAAGTCCTGTTTCCCGCACCACTACTGGACCTTGAATGATTTTGTGCATCGCCCGTTACAGCGGATGTTGCACAAATGTTGCACAGAATATTTTATTACCTGGCTATGCTTTATTGCATAGTCCTTTTTAATTTCCAGACTCTAGCCTTTTTGTGTGGTTCATCACGTAGACCACGGACTGTATCATCTATATCTTGGCGGTAGTCCGCGCCAATGTGTTGATACGTGGCCTTAAGCGTCTGTATATCGTCTCCTAGATGTCTTGCGGCGTATTGGTCGGGTATCTTGTTCGCAAAGAGCCATGATGCATGATAGTGTCTGAGGTCGTGGAATCTGATGGGCGGTAATTCCTTATTTCTAATTAACTCGGCGAAATAGCTGGAATAGTAATCTGGACGTAATGTAAAGAAACGCTCCGGTATCTCTTTCCAGTTTTTTCTCATGCTCTCCAATAGCCCCATTAGGTACTTTGGGGCAACCACTTCCCTATATCCATTGTCTGATTTTGGGCCTTTATCAACATACATGTATTCGTCGTTGATTGCTGTGTTTTCATCGACACGGATAGTTTTATTTTCCCAATCCACATCATCGGGTTTTAATGCAAATATTTCACCCCTTCGTAGGCCGCACCAGGCGGCTAGCAACACTATAATTTCGTCCCTTGTTCCCCTTATGGTATCGTGTATCTTTTCCATTTCCGCTTCGGATAAGACATAAGGCGTGTACTTCGCCTTAGATGGTAGTTTTACATACCTAACCGGGTTCTTGTCCTTCAACGCTTCTTCGAATATTTTATTCAAAACGGAAACATGCTTTCGAACAGTAGTTGGAGAAAGGAAACCAAGTTGTTGCGCCATGAATTTGCGAATATGAATCTCGGTTAATTCTTTTAGCTTCATTTTTTTAAAATATGGTGCGTAATGTACCCTTGAATAGATCTTATAAGTTGCATGAGTTGAGGGTGAGAGCCTTGTCTTATTCAACTTAATCCATTCATCAATCCACGCAATAACCCCGATGTTCCGCACGTTTGAATAATTCTGATCTTCAATCTCTCGTTCAATCTCCTTAATCGCGATCTTACATTCTTTCAACGTGGGCTTTGTTACCATTCTCCTGATTTGTCTCCCTTCATCGTCGCGACCAACAAAGATGGCCGCTTGATATGACCCACTTGGACGCTTAGTTATACTTGCCATTTACCGCACCTCCGTTTTAAATAATATGGCCTTTCCCAAGATACGAACATCTTTCATATCCTTTTTGGTATATATTTGATCGGGAAAGTTTGGGTTTTCGGACCTTAGAACAACTGTCCCGTTAACTTTATAAATTCGTTTCAATGTAGCTGAGTCATTATCAACCAAGACGGCGGCTATTTCTCCCGTCTCAACATCCGACTGCTGACGTATGTACACTAGGTCACCATCTAGTATCCGAGCTCCGATCATACTGTCACCTTGAACACGGAGGCAAAAATCTACATGTAAATTAGAATCAACGTATTCAAAACCCAAAACATCCTCCTGCGCATAGATGGGCAACCCGGCGGCAATTGTTCCGAGAATTGTAATGCGCTTTGTTCCTGGAGATGCGTCTTGAACTACCACGTGTTTTTCTGCATCCTCAACTCCCGCTAACCATTTTAAGTTTAGGTCAAACTTATTACAGATCTCCATAAGAATGTTTTGTGGTATGGATTTTATTTTCCCGGTTTCATATCGATTATAAATGCTTGGTTCGATGTCAAATAATTGTGCGAATTCTTTTTGTTGAAAGCCAGAAGACTCCCTAAAACTTCTTAATCTCTTAGACGATAGATCTAGTTGTTTTATTAACAACTTATCGCGCTTTTCTTTATCTGCCTTAATATCCATTGGTTAGCACCACTTTCATATTGCATTAATTACAAATTGCATTGTATTCAATTATATATTAATACACATATTAATAAAATGCAAGATATGAATTGACATTATATATCGGCAATGGTAAGATCGAATTGTTAAAGGAGTAATTAACATATCGGAAGGTGGTGGAAATAATGCGTGATAAGTATTTTCTAAAACTTCGAGGGGCGGTAGCTGAGAAGGGCTACAATTTGCGAATACTAGCCCAAGAATTAAATATTTCACAACAAGCCCTCAACGAGAAGCTTTACGGTAGAAAACAGTTTACGCTTGAGGAAATGTTAAAAACATGCAACTATCTGGATGCGGCGATCGATATTTTTTTTGATTCGAGATTGCATAATCTGAAATTTACAGAAGCATCAAGGACTGCATAATTGCGTTTACGCAAAGTGGAAAAGGAGGGAACCATGAACAACCTAGTATTTCTCGAACCCGACGATTTAAACGAAATACCTTTCACCACGTCAAAAGTCATTGCTGAACATGGAAGGGTTCAACATGAAACAGTAGTAAGGCTAATTTCGAAATATGAAAATGACCTGAAGGAATTCGGAATACTCCGATTTGAAATCGGAGAAATCAAAGGTCGTGGACAACCAGAAAAGGTGTATCACTTAAACGAACAACAAGCCACTTTGCTCATCACCTACATGAAAAACACTCTACCAGTCAGGCAATTCAAAAAAGCCCTAGTCAGGCAATTCTACATCATGCAAAAAGAATTAATCAGCCGCAAGGTAACTCGCCAGATCGGAAAGCAAGCAAGGGAAGCGTTAACCAATGCAATTCAAGGCCTACCCGAAAGCCCGCATAAGCAAATGAAGTATAAGCACTATACGGATCTCGTTTACAAAATAGTGTTTGGCAAGAACACAAAGCAGTTGAGGGAATTTCACGGCATTAGCAAAACTGATAATTTACGAAACAGATTTACGTCTGCGGAATTAGGGCGAGTCGAAAAGCTTGAAGGACAAGTAAGCTCATTGATTGATTTGGATTACGATTATCAGTCTATAAAAGATATTGTCTCAAGGAAATATCTTAAATCAGCCTAGTTTGTTAAAAAGAGCGCATGGAAAAGGAGGAAAAACAAAATGTTGTTGAAATTGACTACTGAAGAACACGCAGAAAGAGACGCTAAAGCCACGAAGCAAATACTTGTAATACTTGCAGAACATGGCTATAGCGTCTTTTGGGCAAAAGTGTTGTTAGATCATGTAAAAAACGGAATTGACTCAGTAACTGCTGTTAAAGTGTCAGAGTAACTTTCCTCAAATAAGCAATCTAATCTAACAAAGGGGAGGTGAAGAAGTAATGGAAAACATCATTGATCGTGAAAAAAGATTAAGAAAAATCGCTCTCGACCTGTTCGAGAGGTGCAAGAGCGAAAATTTAACAGTTTACGATTTTAACAGAATGGCTGAACTTTTGAAAATTATTGTTACCACAGAAACTAAGATTTAGGTTTACTATTTTCCAAAAGTGATTTTACTTGTTTTTCGACTTCATCAAACTGCTTTATATAGTCACCTAGTTTTATCAAATGGCTAAGGTCTTGCTTGGATAAGAAGAGCAAAGTAATTATTTCTGACTTTTCGATTATGTGTCACCCCCTTCCGGTAAAAATTGGTTAGTCTAGACAACTACCAATTTCGACACGAAAGAGGAAAACCCTGTAAGCATTTTCACGAAAGGGGAATGAATTAAATGCCAAATCCAGCAAATGAAGCCAGCCAAGCCGCCAAGAAAGCGGGCCTATCCTATTGGGATTACACGGAGAAAACTTTTCCCGGATGCGTCCAGAAGTTTGTATGGGGAGCCAAGAAAGAAACCCGCAAGCAAAAGCGTGAAGCCATGTCAGGACTTGAACACATGCTTGACCGTAGCAATCTTCCGGGCATGAAATTGCTGTCCCATATGAGGAACTTGGTAAGCAAGAGAAGTGCCTATAAATCAATGTAGGGGGAATAAACCATGTTTAAAAAACTAATGAAGTCCATTCGCAAGCAGCTGATGAAGATTGACTGGGTCAGGCACCGGGTTGAATTATATCGAATGATAACGAAAAAGGAACAACACAAGTTATGTTTGGATTTGATCGTTAGCTCTGGACAGGTCCGCAATCTCAAGCCAGAGAAATTAGAGCCCTTTGACACATTTGGAGTCGTCACGCTGGAAGAATATCACGGTGGGAAGGTTGTTGGGCGGGAGTCGATGATATTGAATTCAGAGAATTGGGGCAACATCGACATTTGAAGGTATACTTTGGCGGCTGCGAATACCCTAAAGCCCTTACTCAACTCCACGATCTAGACATCAAGGCCATTATGTTCAGTTATGCGGCCAAACCAAGCGCCCACGTATGGCAAATGGCGAAGGATTACAGCATGGATATCCTATTAGACTCCGGAGCGTTCTCAGCGTGGTCCCGAGGCAAGCGGATAAGCGTTCAGGAGTATGCTGACTATCTCACCAAATGGCAGCCGCAGAAATACTTTAATCTGGATGTGATCGGAGATTCTGAGGGAACGGCACGAAACCAAACATACCTTGAGTCATTGGGATTCTTGCCTATACCAGTCTTTCACTTTGGAGAACCCATGACATTATTAGATGAGCTAGTAAGGAATTACAAGGTAATCGGGCTAGGTGGCACTGTTGGCAAGCCCCACACACAACGTAGGGCGTGGTTGGGCAAGGTTTACTCATTGCATCCAAGCGTTAAATTCCACGGGCTTGGAATCACTAACCGAACATTGTTGGAGGCATATCCTTTTTACTCTGTAGACTCAACATGGTGGTTAGCAAAGTTTAAGACCAAGAGCCCACGGGTTAGCATGGACCAAGAAATTGAGAGAGAACACAGGATTAAGGCTCTATTAACAATGGCTGGCTCCGGCACATTACAATATCAAGTTAGTTTATTTTAGGGAGGGAATGACCTATCAAGCACGGACGCAGGCCCACACGGGCGCAAAAGCTAAAGCTTAAAAAACTAAGGCTCAACCCGCTGAACTGGCTGGTCGTACGCGATGACCCGGTATGTCTCACCGTCGAACATCGGGTATCAGGCGCGACAAGGACGCTTATAAAGGTTAGATGAGGAGGAAAGTATTTTGGATTATAAAAAAATCATGATCAACCAAGCAAAGTCCCAAGGCAGGTTAAGTCTGCATCCTTACACCATCGGAGTTATTACATCAATTGTCGAATGTAATTACGCTCCGGTCGATAAGGTCAACGGTATATCCCTAGCCCTAGAAGGGATGAATAAAGCCTGGAATGACAAGTCTTT
>DASRMA010000200.1:0-17834 GCA_035648155.1 Desulfosporosinus sp. | reverse complement strand
CCTTAAGGAGTGTAATATGACTCGGATCATACTAACGCGTCATGGCCAAACCCTATGGAACGTTGAAGGGCGAGTTCAAGGAAGTTTGGATTCTGCGCTTACAGAAAAAGGGATACTTCAGGCCCGTTCCTTAGCACTGAGGCTAAGGAGTGAGGGCATTGACCATATTTATTCCAGTGACTCCCTTCGAGCAATAGCTACTGCAGAAGAGATCAGTTGTGGACTTGGACTTAAGACGATATCCACAAATCCTGCGCTGCGAGAGTTTGGCTTTGGCAAATGGGAAGGGCTTATCTGGCAAGATATACGAGAAGCGAATGCTGATGTATTTAAAATTTGGGACTCGGAACCACATCTAGTCACCGCACCAGGTGGCGAGAACATGGGTCTTGTAATGAATAGAGCTTGGAACTTTTTACAACAAGTTGTTAATAGCCATTCGGACGAGACGGTTTGTCTTGTAACACATGGGATAACCCTAACGATGTTAGTTACGAAAGCACTAGGCTTTGAAGTTCATGAGTGGGGTAAAACACCGTGGCAACATAATACGGCTTTGAACATCTTTGAGGTCGTGGGAGAACAATGGATACCAAAGCTTATTGGTGATTGTAAGCACTTAGAGGATAATAAAATGATCTGATTTCTATAAAATAGGCGTAATGGACAACTAATACTTGTCCATTACGCCTATTTTAATTTATCTATTCGTAAGACTCCCACTTCTATAAGTGGGAGCGTTCTACGTCGCTTCAGTGGGGGGAGAATCCCCTACTGAAGTCGATGTTCAGCTTAAGCTGAACGAGTTCACTTTTGTTTCTCAGTACTCTTTTTCCAATCTTCATTAAACAGACTGCCTAATTTGGCGGAGGCTAAAGGAGAAGGGACAGTAATGGAAAATTCATGGTTTGCGACAAATGAATAGCGTGTCCAGTCTGAACTGCTTAACAGAAATGACGAGTTATCAAAAATAGCTAAGTTCATTCCGAGCGGCGTTTTACTCGGGAAATATCGAATTGCAATGCTTTTGGCTTTTAATTTTTCTAGGGTAAGCTGAGTTTTGGTGGTTACTTTTCGACCTAAAATAAGGCGAACGTCAAGCCCTTGCTCGGAAGCATCAGCTAATGCTTGAATTAAATCAACATCAACATCATCAGTTATTTCTGAAATTTCTATCCAGATGGATTTTGTACTAGCTGATATCTGCTCGGTAAGCTGTTGCTTAACCCTTGCATTGGTGGCTAATATAATCTTATCATCCGGTAGAGGGGAATTGCTGGGCACAGACAAGGGAAAAGTTGTGGTAAATTGCCAATCCTTTGAGAATTGAGTTGCAGCTTTCCAAGCGGATATCCCAGATAATTCAACGGCAAGATTATGGGAATGTAGCCCATCAACAGTCCAAGATGGTCCATATATCATGGCTACCTTTTGGTCAAGAATTAAGTATTTGGTATGGTTAATTTGTCCTTTCTGCGCAGGGTAATACTGAATCGCCACATTTTGACTCTTTAATTGATCTAGTGTTGCCCAGTTTACTTTTTGCCATTGGTCTAAGAGGATGCGCACATCAATCCCACTACGAGATTTAGCAAGGAGAAGCTGAATAAGGCGAGGGTCGTCAAATTCAACTTGCTCAACGTAAATAGACGTTTGTGCAGACTCAATGAGGGTTAAGGTTCGATTATAGATTGCATCTTTATCAATGAAAAGTGCTTTAGCGGGCAGGTCGGAAATCGGGGCTGGTTCAGGAAAAAGTTTCGGAAGCTTAAGTGAACACCCACTTACAAACAACATGCTGAATAACAGCAGAAAGATGATAGGAAATACGAATCTTGGTTTTGACATGGTAGATACTTCTCCCAAAGCTAAGAATGTTGTCTATATTATACCATAAATGTCCAAGCGGTTAATAGTTTTGACAGGCATAACTCTTCTAAGTTTTTCATAAAATTTGAAATGTGAGTTATACATTGAAAGGGCATAAATTTTATGAAGTTATTTAAGGCAAATAGGTACCTACTAATGACTGTTTTGAGTCTGGTTGTTATTACATGGCTGGTTTATACGAGGGTTAATGTGACTCCAATATCCAATGATTCTAAAACTAGATTTTCTGCAACGATGGCTCATGAACATGTAAAGTATCTCACACAGAAAATTGGACCTCGCCCTGCTGGGAGTAAGGCTGAGTTGACAACCGCTCAGTATATTAGTTATGTATTAAATACAAATGGCTGGAAGGTACGCGAGCAGCCTTTTAGTAAAGTTGTCATACGAGAAGCTTCAGTTCTACAACCAGAACAACAGGTAGAACTAATTACTAGCCAAAATATTATTGCCGAATTGCCCGGGACGCTACCCGATACAATTGTTGGCGGTGCTCATTACGATTCTGCAAATCTAAATGCTCCAGGGGCACTTGATAACGCTTCAGGCGTTGGGGTCTTACTAGAACTTGCTCGAATCCTGAGTACAGAACCTCATAAAGAAACCTATCAACTTGTATTCTTTGGAGCGGAAGAGAACGGGCTGGTTGGTTCTCAATTTTATGCGGAACATGCAGACTTATCGGCCGTTCGATGGATGCTTAATGTTGACATGGTCGGTACTCCATTGGAAATAGACGTAGCTGGCAAAAAATCTGCGCCTCCTGAATTAATTAAGCAAGTAACGGCTTTGGCACGTGATAGTGCTATCCCTTTTCATATCAGTCGAGATGAAATCATGATGACCCGAGAAAGCTCTCAAGGAGGTTCAAGTGACTTTAGTTCTTTCTTGGATAAGGGAATTCCGGCCCTTGGGCTGGGTATTGCTGGGCGTCCTGAAGGATATTTTCATCGACCAGAAGATCGTTTGGAGCATGTTTCGCTGGAAGAGATGCAGAGAATTGGCGATTATGCATATCACCTGCTAACCTCTGTAAAGATGGAGAAGCTGGGACCGAGCAAGTGGGATGAGCTGTATTTACCGTTTCAAATAGGCAATAACGTATTTATTCTCACGAATAATGGAATGCGTGGCCTAACATTTTTTACATTTTTAATTTCGGGCTTGATTTTAATCAAGGTCAATAAAGATAATCAGGATAAACAAAGACTTAACTGGAAAAAGGGTTTGGTAATTCTAGGGGTTACCTTAGTACTGAGCTTCATTGTGGTTGGCTTAAGTGGAATTGGGGAATTTCTATGGAGTTGGATTAAACAGGTTCAGCTATTGTATACCTCTTATCCTATGATCTTTATCATTGCGCGCATAGGTATTGCTTTAGGGATTTTTATTGTCTTGGCGAGTTTGTTTCATAAGATTCCTTTAACGAGGAATCCACAACTCTATTGGCTTACTGGAGTTTTGCTACTTTTTGCGGTTAGTTTAATACTGGCACTCATAAGAATTGACCTTGCCTTTCCCTTTGTATTTTGGCTTCTGTGCATGGATTTACAGTTCTTCTTACCAAATATTATCGTAGTCTTGCTTGGCCCCTATTTCATATATTCGATGCATTGGGCACTTCTGAATTCTCAGCAGTGGGTCAGCTATTATGAAGCTGTACACAAATATTCTATTATTTTTCTGGTGATCTACAGTTTACTACTGATCCCCATGTTTTTAGGGGCGTTACATGTTGCAATAACAAGTGCACAACGTTCAAAACAAATATTGTGTCATGCTCGAAAGCCAGCAATTGTAATTATTGGTCTATTTATTTTATCTCTAGGATTAGTCCCGATTTACACCAGAGATTATCCACAGACAGTCACAGTTAGAGAAGAGTGGACAGGAAATAGTGAGGGATTGGTTCATATTTTCTCTGATGAACGCTTACCTCTCCAGCTAGTGAAAGATCTCGATGGAAAAGAAGGAAAGAACAAATTTGTACCCATTTTGAACGAATCGTCCCCCATAGATGTCGAGGCCACTGTGACAGAAAAAAGCAAAAATTCTCACAGATTACTCGATATCTCCTTCGATCTTAACTATACACTTGAACCGTATTTAATAAGCTTTAAATTAGAAAGCGACAACCCTTTTGAAATACAAACCAACGATTTTTTACCTATTGCCAAACTTCCCAAAAAATTAGAACTAAAAGGAGTGCTACAACCTTCTGGTAATTATTCAATCATGCTGCAGAGAACGCCTCCTCATAAGAAAATAATTCATTTGGGGGTAGAAACAAAGGGGCTTATGACGTGTACTGTAGAGGTTATGTTTCCTGATCTGTCACCAAGAGTCCAAATTCAAAATCCTCTTCTATCGGTTGATTATCAGATCCAGTATAAAAAGAGTTATGACTTTTAAATAACTAATGTTGCATACCTTAAAACTATTGGGGGAAAATAGAGATAGTTTGAGGAGGGTAAAATTAATGTATAAAATGATAGCAGTTGAAGCTGGATTAGAAAATGTAAATCAAGCACTAAATGATGCAGGATACAAGACAAGCCCTCTAGAAGGGCAAGAATTACAGAACGTGCAAGCCGTTGTCGTCAAAGGCGACGGGAGCGATGTTTTAGCCCCAGAATGGTCGGCGGCTAAAATACCCGTTATTAATGCAGCGGGGCGTAGCGCGGATGAAATTGTAGATGTTCTTCGAGATCGCCTAATTTAAGAAGACAACCCCACATTTTGTTGGAGATGCAATTAGGTACCGTCCTTTTTAGTGAAGGGCGGTTTTTTTGTCTTAGGACACTGACATTACTTGCTATGTTCCGTATCTTACTTGAGATGGTATTAGGATTTGTCTTAAGTTATAATAAGGAAAGGAAGGAGAAACTTCCTTTCCTATTGATCTTCAGGATATATTTTTCAGGACATTTTCACATCTTATAGATGGTTAGATTGGAAAGCGAGGAAGACTATGATCATTTCAAAAGCGTTTCTCAAGCAATATCGCAAAAAGAGGCTCGAACAAGGACATCCATGGGTGTATCCAGGTGAAATCGAAAGGATCGAGGGCGACCCACAGGGTGGCGATGTGATACATATTCATAATCATGCAGGACATTTTTTAGCCCAAGGGTTTTATAACCCTCTTTCGCAACTTATCATCCGCGTTTTGACTTATTCAGAAGTGATAGTGGATGAAAGCTTATTTCATGATAAAATTGAGCAAGCTTGGAAACGCCGAAAGTGGTTATTACCGGCAGCTACTTCCTGTCGCTTGGTCCATGGAGAAGCAGATTTTTTACCGGGACTGATTATTGATAAATATGAAGATGTTTTGGTGGTACAGATTCTGTCCCTGGGGATGGAAGTGCGGCGACAATGGATTTTTGATGCTTTAAGAAAGATTTTAAATCCGCGTGGAATCTATGAACGTAGCGATGTTCCGGTAAGGAGGCTTGAAGGGCTTGAAGAAAGAGTGGGTTTTGTGGGGGAGCCCTTTGATACCCAAGTAACGGTTCGCGAAAATGGAATAAGCATCTTAGTAGATGTTGCTGTGGGTCAGAAAACAGGGTATTTTTTTGATCAAAGGGAAAATAGAGCTGCGTTGAGGCCTCTGATGACCGGGTGGGGAGCTGGTCACGGAATTAAAGAGGATGAGGGCGGACAGCTCAGGAATGCTTCAGGTAGAGAAATTAAGAATCCTTTTTGGAACGGTGCTGAAGTGCTGGATTGTTTTTCTCATACTGGCTCTTTCATGTTGCATGCCTGTCTTTATGGAGCCAAAAAGGTGACATGTTTAGATATTTCAGAGAAAGCCATTGAAATGGCCAAAGCAAATGCCTTGCTTAATGGGTGCCTTCATAGAACAGAATTTGTGGCTGCCAATGCTTTTGATTTCTTGAGAGAACAGGTAAAAGAGAAAAAAACGTGGGATGTTGTCATTCTAGATCCGCCTGCTTTTGCTAAAAATCGTCAATCTCTTGAAGGTGCAATACGGGGCTATAAAGAGATTAATTTACAGGGTATGAAGCTGGTTCGTAACGGTGGAATCTTAGTAACGGCGTCTTGCTCTTATCATATGAGTGCCGCTCTCTTCTTGAATATGCTCCAAGAAGCAGCTACAGATGCGCATAAGGTATTACGGCTCATTGAATTCCGGCGTGCGGGTATCGATCATCCTGTGCTACTAGGGAGTGAAGAAACTGATTATTTAAAGTTTGCTATGTATGAGGTGTTTGAACGTTAATTCTAGGTTGCTCTTTGCAAATGAGCCTCTTTGCCATATAATAGGCATTATATGGAGGGGGGCCAAGGGGTGCAGGAATTGAAAACATATGAAAGTATTTGCAGTTTATTACGTAATCATTCCTATAAGGTGACGCCCCAGCGTATGACGATATTAGAAACATTTATGGAACATGTAGATCGTCATTTGAGTGCCGAAGAGGTTTATATGCTGGTTAAACACCAAAACCCTGAAATTGGCTTAGCTACAGTCTACCGTACACTGGACATATTGGCGGAAATAGGCGTGTTACTTAAAAATGATTTCGGTGATGGGAGAAGCAGGTATGAATTTAGCAGTAAGGACGAACAACATCACCACCATCACCTTATCTGTTTACGTTGTGGGGATGTCTCGGAGTTTGACGATGATTTATTAGAGTCCTTGGAAGCGGTAATTACCAAGCGAACTCAATTTAAAGTGATGGATCACGATTTGAAATTTTACGGATATTGCCATAAATGTGAAGAGGTGCTATAAAGCGTGCCTCTTTTTTTATTTTATTTTTATAGAATTTCGACTTCTAGAAAGAACTTCTAATGGTATTGTGAGAAAGCTGACGAATGGAAATAATATATCATTGAATATAGGTGAATTATCGCAAATATATAAGGCATTTGACGTTAGATTTTTGGTATAAAGAAAAGGTATTTCATTATGGAGGGAGAACACATATATGGTAAAATAAGTAAAAAGGAGCGAAGGCTATGCATCTATCTCTGGCTTCGAATGTTAAACAAAAAGGGTCTATTAAAAGCTCTCATTTGTGGAATTCTCTCCAAGCCAAATGGTATCATCGCTTTGGAAGGACGAGCGATGCTATCTTAAATTGGGTGGATTTATTAAATCAAGATTCGCCTAAGTCGCCTTTTAAAGTAGTTAGATCTTTGATCGAAGCCCAGGCTTTTCAAGAAGCCAGAGATTATTTAGAACGTCAGGAAAGTAAGCAGAACGAAGAGGCACCGGAGATTAATTATCTTCTCGCACGGTGTTATGTCGGTCAGGCACTTATTCCACAGGCCAAGAAGAAAATCGAGCAGGCAATCCATGAAAGACCGCAGAATGCGATGTACTGGAACTTACTAGCTGATTGTTATCTAGAACTCGGAGATTGGCGTGAGGCAATCAAAGCACTGAATAATTCGTTGCGAGCAGCACCAAAACATGTAGAAACAAGTTACCGTCTCGGGAGCATTTACGCTTTTCATAATGAATATCTCGAAGCCTTAAGGTGTTTTCAGGGATGTTGCCAACTTGAACCACATAAATCCTTGTATTGGGAAATGAAGGCTGAGATGCATTTGCTGTTGGAGCACTTGGCTGATGCTTGTTATAGTTTCGAAAATGCGCTACGTTATGGAGGAAGCTTGGATTTAGCGCCCAGGCTAGCGTACTGTTATATTCAAAACAATCAAATTAAGAAAGGAATTAAATACTATAAACTCACTTTGAAGTATGAACCAGATCATTATGATTCATTAAGCAACCTCGCAGCAGTCTACCAAAATATGGACCGTTCCCAAGACGCAATGAAGTTATTAGAACGTGCAAAAAACCTTTACCCAAAGGATCCCATATTACTTAATAACTACGCCTTTACATTGGTTCATCAGGGACGCACTAGAAAAGCAGCGGAGTATTATCGTGAAGCTTTAGAGTTGACACCCAATCATCCACTCGTTCTATATAATTTATGTGTTTGCCTCACCCGTAAAGGGAATTGGCAGGAAGGTATTGTGCTCCTGAACTCACTTATAGAAATAGACCCAAATAATTCAGCGGGATGGGCCTTGCTCGGGAATATTTACGATCAAATTGATCAATCTGATACAGCGATCGACTGTTTTAACAAGGCGCTGAAGTTAGCGTGACGGAGAAGGGAATAACCCTTCTCCTTTTTAATGTCATTAAATCTAAACTGGAATTTTTTATATTTCATTTTCTTTTGTAGATAATAATGTTAAAATAGATTGTAATATGTCAAATAAGGAGCGAATAATGTTTCAGGTATGTGTACAAACGCATTTCGATGCTGCTCATTTTATCCGCAACTATGACGGGAACTGTGCTAAACTTCATGGTCACCGTTGGGACGTTGTTGTTTGTATCGAAGGCAGAAAATTAGATCATTTGGGGATGTTGGTAGATTTTAGTGCCGTAAAGAAGAGTATCAAGACAATATTGAATTTACTAGACCATAGTTTATTAAACGACTTACCTTCATTCGACTTAACAGGAGTTAACCCAACAGCAGAGAACTTAGCACAAGTCATATTTACGGAACTAAAGAAGGACTTGGTCCTTACGGAAAAGCGCTTAGCATGGGTACAGGTCAACGAAGCTCCAGACGCATGGGCCATCTTTAAGGAGGATTGATGAAGGGCCATGGAATATATAGTACTCCACAAACCTCTGAACTATGATGGAAGTCAACTTCAATCCTTGTTTACCTATAAGAACTTTGGACTTATGGGTGATAGCATGAGCATATTCCGCGGCTCTTGCCGTGTAGAACAAGACGAGATGGTAGATATGGAAGATGTCTTAGCTCAGGACTGGATTTATAGCGAAGACATGCTACATTTTATTGTGGAACATTTTGAAATGGATTTAGAAAAGACCATTATACGGCAAAGATTACTCATTTCTACGATTAAGGAAGAACTAGAGGACCTTGGAGTTAAAACCCTCAGCCGGAATGGAGACGACCTCTATGAAGCGGACAAAAAACTCTCGGTGAGTATCAGTACACTTTCACCAGTATCTACTCTGATTCATTGTGGGCTTAACGTATCAAATAAGAATACTCCGATTCCTACCATTGGTTTGGCGAACCTTAATATTGAGGACGTTTTATCGTTTGGGGAGCGTGTTGCCAAACGTTATTGTGATGAGGTAACGTCCATGCGTTTCGCCAGATGTAAAGTTAAAGGAGTTCAGTAATGCTTAATTTGCCAGTTACAGAGATATTCTCGTCGATTCAAGGAGAAGGTCCTTACGTCGGGGTTCGACAGATCTTTCTTCGGCTGCCAAAGTGCAACCTAGCATGCCCTTATTGTGATACTGAGTCTAAGGTACCAGCACAGTTTCGGATTGAGAAAGTATCGGGGACACGGCTTTTTGACATGATAGACAATCCCGTACCCCTCGATAAGTTACTGGTCCTGCTGCAAGCCTATGATTTTCCCATTCATCACTCGTTGAGCATCACTGGAGGAGAGCCCCTTCTATGGGCGGACGAATTACAGGTTTTATTACCCATTTTAAAAGAAAAAGGTCTGAATATTTATCTTGAGACCAATGGGACTTTGCCGGATCAACTTCTTCAAATATTACCGATGGTCGACGTAATTAGCATGGATATTAAGTTGCCATATGATAATAAGACTTTTTGGGATGTTCATGAATCTTTTTTGCGTTGCTGCACTCAAAAAGAAGTATTTGTCAAAATAGTTGTTAATCAAGATACTTCTTTGGAACACCTTATGCACGCAGGCGATTTGATTGCAAGAGTTGACCCAACGATCCTTACTATTTTGCAACCTGTGACTCAATCACGAGGCATCTTGACCCCCAATCCTAGGCAACTCTTAGAATGGCAAAGCGTGTTGCTTGAGAAACTCACCAACGTTCGGGTCATTCCCCAAACGCACGTTTTTATAGGACAGCTGTAGAAATTTGTTACTGAAAGACCTAATAGTAAAGGAGAAAAAGATATGGGGATGGATTTAGAAAAGATCGAGAAAGCAGTTTACATGATTTTAGAGGCGATAGGAGAAGACCCTGATCGTGAAGGGTTACGGGATACACCGAAACGAGTAGCCAGAATGTATGATGAAGTTTTTTCTGGATTACATGAAGATCCTAGTCGCCATTTAAAAGTACAATTTTCAGAAGAACATGAAGAGATGGTGATTGTTAAAGATATACCGGTTTACTCTATGTGTGAACATCATCTTGTACCTTTTTATGGCAAGGCACATGTCGCATATATCCCTCGAAAAGGCAAAATAACCGGTTTGTCAAAATTCGCTCGTGTTATTGAAGGGTTTGCTCGCAGACCACAGCTGCAGGAACGCTTGACGTCACAAATCTCAGATGCAATCATGGACGAGCTTGCTCCACTAGGCGTTTTGGTTGTTATTGAAGCAGAACATATGTGTATGACTATGCGTGGGGTCAAGAAAGCAGGATCACAAACATTAACTTCAGCTGTACGAGGGATATTTAAAACTAATCCTATTACAAGATCAGAGGCTTTCTCACTGATCCAAGGCCATAGACGCTAAGAAAGAGGTAATTAAGGTTGATGACCGACCAACAAGTTCTGTTTACGAAGTAGAGTGATTGGAGGAAGGTATGCATATATTATTAACCAATGATGATGGCTATAATGCACCTGGCATCCAAACCTTATATCGTGTCCTTAAATCGCAGACAAACCATGATATTAGCATCGTTGCCCCGGAAGGTCAGCGTTCAGCTACTGGGCATTCTATAACATTATTTCAGCCCTTGTTTCTCACGCAATACAATCTTGGCGGACAGCAGAAGGGATATGCCATCAGTGGTACACCTTCAGATTGTGTAAAACTAGCAATACAAGGCGGACTTGTTGCTACGCCTGATCTGATTATTTCTGGAATTAACCTCGGTCCCAACTTAGGGACGGATGTCTTTTATTCAGGTACTGTTTCTGCGGCAATGGAGGGAGTACTACTTGGAATTCCTGCACTTGCGGTGTCTTTGACGAGTTTTGATTTCATGGATTTTGAACCAGCTGCAACTTATTTGGCGGAGCAATTAGATTTTATTGTTCAGCATAATAAAGACGGACTAATGAATATAAATATTCCAGGAAAGCCATTAGCTGAGTGGCGTGGTGTAAAAGTAACAAGGCTAGGGAAAGCTGTATATGATAATGTATTTGAACGACGTGTGGACCCTCATGGAAGAACTTATTTTTGGCAATGTGGAAAGTTAACGCAAGATCGCGAGTCCGATACGGATTTAAGAGCGATACAAGAGGATTTTATTTCTATTACCCCCATGCATAGTGATTTGACAGATTTTGCAGGGGTTGAATCATGGCAAACTATTTTTGATAGTGATAAAGGATAGGTTAAGATGATAATTGGTGCTTTTATATTTTATTTCGTTCTTTTTATAGTTGTTTTTTCTATTCCAGGCCGAAGAAACAAAGAGAAATCAAATACGATCGTTAAGTTTTTAGCTATTCCTGCTCTTTTTGGAGTAGTTATGGTTTTTTTGTCTGTGATTAAAGTGTATTTTATATATAAGTTATTAGGTCTTGTCTTTATTATGGTGACGGGTCTGTTGTCATATTGGCAATGGGGACAAAAAATACGGTGTTGGTGGAATTAGTATTAGTGCGGAAGGTATTTACCAATCCAAGGAAGCCGTTTTATATCTGTTAAGGAGACCCCACCATTTAAAAATAGGATCATACTGTATATTGCAATACCAACAGAAAATTCTGTGAGATAACCAGCAATCTGTCCTCCAAGGATAGGGTCTACAAGGTGAAATATTATAAGCATGCCCATTCCTGCACTGACTGGTTGGAGAAGGAATTTTTGAAGGTCTAAAGCCATTCCTGTATAGCGCGAAATAGCAAGGAGATTTAGAACCGCCATAACAATGAAGCCGATGGTATAAGCCAAAGCCGTTCCTCTCAGACCCCATTGAGGAAGGCCCGTGAGATATATTAATATAGGAATTCGTATAACAGCCGCAATGATGGAATGGAGGACTGGAAGATGAACTTTTCCGAGTCCTTGTAGAATTCCCGTTGTGGTTTGTTGTATATACGAAAAGATACCCCCCAAAGCTAACACGCGTAAAATTGGTGAGATCTCTGTACTCTTGAAAAGTGATGTCAGTGGAAGGGAAAAATAGAACAAGATAATAAGGCAGGGAATTCCAATTAGGATCGTTAATCTAATGGCTTGAGCACTGCGGGCTCGGACGACCTGTAATTGGTGTCTGGTGGCTGCTTCAGAAATGGAGGGAACCAGCGAGGCTGCCAAAGCAAAGGTGAAAACACTTGGAAAGGTGAGTAACGTAAAGGCCGAACCTCCAAGTTGTCCGAATAAGGTTATCGCTTCCCGAGCTCCGTATCCGGCCACTTGAAGTCGCATGGGGATGAGTACGGCATCCAGAGCAGCTAGCCCTGTAGCAAGCAGTCTGCCAGCTGTTACAGACGATGCTAGGTGCCATAACCTGATCAAGATGAGCCGTGATGAATAGCTAGGCTCTTGAGTATTCACTTTTAATTTAGGAGATACAAATTGATATTGAATTGCAATTACTAATAAACCGATCACTTCTCCCGCCAACATGCCTAAGGCTAACCCGGCTGCTGCCCATTCGACACCAACGTTGAGGAATCGTAATGCTGCTGTATAGCCTATCGCGACTCGGACAAATTGTTCACAAATCTGGCTTATAGCGGTAGGGACCATATTCTGTAAGCCTTGAAAATATCCTCGAAAAACTGAAGATATAGAGACAACGAAAATGGCCGGTGTACAAATTAGAAATATATTAAGGACTCTGGGATCGGAGAAAATTCGATGTGCTAAGAACGGCGTAAGAAAATATAGGATCATTGAGACGAGGGCGCCAGAAATAAACAAAATCCAAAATGCTAGGTGGAAGATGGCATTTGCTTGAGCTATACGTCCAAGGGAAACTGCTTCTGAGACCATCTTAGCAACGGCGAGGGGAATACCTGCAGTCGTTAAGACAAGAGCCATCATGTAGAGCGGGAAAACCATGTTAAATAGACCATAAGCCTCCCCACCAATATTATTCATAATTAAATATTGATAACCCAAGCCTAGCACTCGGTTCACTAAATTGGCGGCCAAGAGTATGGTCGCTCCGTAGACAAAGGTTCTTTTCGGCATGTAATCCTCCACAATGTAAGGCTTGAAACAAGCCAAGTTTTACTTAACCTTATGCTTGTGGAAAAAAAGAAATGCTAGAAATCGAGAATAAGGGACATTCTACCTTTGAGGGGTGGAATCGTGGTGTGGAAACTACTTAGAAATGCAAAGATTTACAATCCAGAACTAACAGATGACACAGATGTCCTCATTGTGGGGCGTAGTATAGCTGCTATAGGCAAGAACTTTAGCCTTCCAGACTATGTGCTTGGAGAGGTTATAGATCTTCAAGGCAAACGAATAGTTCCAGGTTTTATCGATGCTCATGTCCATATATGTGGAGGCGGAGGAGAAGCTGGTCCAGCTTCTCGTACTCCTGAAATTCAGCTTTCTCAATTAACTTTAGGAGGAACAACGACAGTCGTAGGTTGTTTGGGAACGGATTCCGTATCCCGATCTATGGCGGAGCTTCTCGTTAAGGCGCAAGCACTTGAAGACGAGGGGATAACCACGTTTGTATACAGTGGAGCCTATCAAGTTCCAATGAGATCACTGTTACCAACGTTACAACAAGATCTAGTATTGATAGAAAAGGTTATCGGGGCAGGAGAAATCGCCATATCCGATCATCGTTCCGCTCAACCTCAAATCGCTGAACTTGAGCACTTAGCTGCAGAGGCACGAGTGGGAGGGATGCTTGGGGGAAAAGCAGGAGTGATTCATCTCCATCTTGGAGATGGCAAGCGAGGGCTGCAACCCATATGGTCAATTCTTGAACAGACTGAGATTCCTATTACGCAATTTATGCCTACGCATCTCAATCGAACGCATTCCTTACTGGAACAAGGCATTCAATTTGTGATTGCAGGGGGGCATATCGATCTTACCGCAGGGTGTGACGATTTCCCGACTGAACTACGGGTACCTGCAGTCTTAGCCATGCTGAATGAACGACAAATTCTTAATGATCGAATTACTGTCACTTCTGACGGCAACGGAAGTATGCCTCAGTATAACGAAGTAGGCGTGCTTATTGGAATGGGAGTCGGATCGGTAGAGGTTCTTTGGCGTGATGTTAGAGAATCTGTATTACACTATGGACTTCCGTTGGAAGTTGCCTTACGTACGATTACCTCAAATGTGGCAAATATTCTCCACTTAAAGAATAAAGGATCGATTCGCGTCGGTTACAATGCAGACCTAGTAGTCCTCAATGAAGCCTTACAGGTGCACGATGTATGGGCAATGGGGAAATGTATGGTTAGAGACAAACAACCAAAGGTCTGGGGGACTTTCGAAAATAGAATTTAGTAGGTAACATATGACATAGATCAACAATGTAATGCACAAACGAGAGCTGATCACCGCCAGCTCTTATTAACGTTCCTGAACATATCTGCATACGTATTATGGTATAGGTTTTTTTTTCGTGGATTGAAGTTGTGCAGAAGATATGGTATGATCATGTTAGTATCAACTAACATGTAAGTGCGCCGATGCATGTTTAAATTGGAGACGAATATGTGTACTATAAATACTCAAGACAAAATCTTAAATGCTTCCATAGTTCTCTTCTCGCAAAAAGGGTATAGCTCAGTAACAACTAAAGAAATTTCCAAAGAAGCATGCGTGAGCGAAATGACACTATTTAGGCATTTCGAAAGCAAACATAACTTGTTCGAAAAAGCATTTGATAAATTCGTCCTTTCCCCTAAATTTATAGCTTTGTTTGAGGGTCTGGAATGGAACTTGGAAAGAGATTTAACTAAAATATGCTCCTCCTACCAAGATACATTGTGTAAAAATCAAAAGATTATTTTAATGCATTTTAAGAATGAAGAATTGAACCCTGATTTTGATGCAACTTTATTTAAGTTTCCCAATGAGTTTAAAAAACTTTTACGTTGTTATTTCGAAGAAATGAGAAATAGAGGAGCCATAAGGGAAGATCCCGAAACCTTGGCCATGAGCTTTTTGGCGACTAATATTGGTCTGTTTATTACTTCTTTACTTATGAACAAATTGACTTTTGAAATCGATATTCAAGCATGTATTGCAAGTTGTGTTAAAATTTTCGCACAAGGAATAACCTGCTAAATAAAGACTTATTAAATGTTGTACATGGAGGAAAAAATGAGTAGTGTTTTAAATGTTGGACTGGATGTCGGTTCTACAACTGTAAAAATAATTGTTTTGGATAATGATCAAACTATTGTTTATAAGAAATATCTAAGACATTTTTCAAATATTAAAGAGATTGCCGTTATGATGCTTGAGGACGCCAAAACGGCCCTGCAAGGCCACTTGTTGACACTGATGGTAACGGGATCTGGAGGGCACAATATTTCCCAAAAGCTAGAGGTGCCATTTATCCAAGAAGTAATTGCTTGTACTAACGCCATTAAAATAGTTATTCCAAACACAGATGCTGCAATTGAACTTGGTGGTGAGGACGCTAAAATAACTTTTTTCGGAGTGTCCATCGAACAAAGGATGAATGGAACTTGTGCAGGTGGGACGGGTGCCTTTATTGATCACATGGCCTCCTTGCTACAAACGGATGCACCGGGTCTCAATGAACTCGCAAAAAGCTATAGAAATATTTATCCTATCGCTTCTAGGTGTGGTGTGTTTGCTAAGACTGACGTACAACCCTTGTTGAATGAAGGGGCAGCCAAAGAGGACATTGCTGTGTCTGTTTTGCAGGCTGTTGTTAATCAAACGATCAGCGGTCTGGCCCAAGGACGCCCTATCCGAGGAAAGGTGGCATTCTTGGGGGGACCACTGCATTTTATGTCCGAGCTAAGACAACGTTTTATTGAAACGCTTAACTTAGAGAACAAGGATGTGATCTTTCCCGACGATTCACATTTTTTTGTGGCGATGGGAGCGGCGCTGTCTTCCCGTGTTAATGAGCCATTTACACTCGAGTGTTTATATGAAAGAGTGCCTAAAATTCATAATATCAATAATACTGAGGGGGAAAAATTAGACATTCTATTTGCCAACGAAGAGGAATACGTCGAATTTAAAGAAAGGCATGCCTTACATCAGGTCAAGCGAGTGGGACTCGATAGCTATGAAGGAAATGCCTTTTTAGGTATAGATGCTGGATCTACAACCACTAAGATAGCGCTTGTAGACGAAGAAGGAAGCTTATTGTACTCACACTATGGTAGTAATAAGGGCAACCCTTTAGGCTCTACAATAGAAGCCTTAAAAGAATTGTATGAAAAACTAAATAAGTGTACAAGAATTATTAACTCAGCCGCTACCGGATATGGGGAGCAGCTTATAAAAGCAGCACTGAGAGTGGATATTGGAGAAATTGAAACGGTAGCCCATTACACGGCGGCAAATTTTTTCCGACCGGGCGTTGATTTCGTCTTAGATATTGGCGGGCAGGACATGAAAAGCTTAGTAATTCGTGATGGAGTTATTGAGTCCATCACCTTAAATGAAGCTTGTTCTTCAGGCTGTGGATCCTTTGTGGAGAACTTTGCAAATTCTCTAAACATGGATGTTAAAGAGTTTGCTAGACTGAGCCAAGGTTCAAGACATCCAGTCGATCTCGGGACGCGTTGTACCGTATTCATGAACTCTAGAGTAAAACAAGCACAGAAAGAAGGAGCTGAAATTAGCGATATTTCCGCGGGGATAGCAATTTCAGTCATCAAGAATGCTCTGTATAAAGTGATACGCTTGAGAAAAGCCGAGGAACTGGGTAAAAAAATTGTCGTCCAAGGTGGCACCTTCCATAACGACGCCGTCCTTAGAGCCTTTGAAAAAATAACGAAGCAAGAAGTGGTGCGTCCTGACATAGCGGGCATTATGGGGGCTTTTGGAGCTGCTTTAATTGCTAAAGATCGTTACACTTTTGGGTATCAAACAAATCTTATGCTAGGGAAAGATTTGCTTGATTTTAAAACAGAAACATCTACGAAACGGTGTGGGTTATGTGGGAATAACTGCTTAGTTAGTGTTAAGCATTTCTCAAGTGGAAGTGACTATATTTCGGGAAATCGGTGCGAAAAAGGTGCCGGTAAAGACATCGTGAAAAATGAAATTCCTAATCTTTATGACTTTAAGTATAAAAGGCTATTTAATTACAAGCCACTGTCGCTCGATAAAGCTCCGAGAGGGGCCATCGGAATTCCTCGAGTTTTAAATATCTATGAGGACTATCCTTTCTGGTTTACATTCTTTACGGAACTGGGGTACAGGGTTATAATTTCTGGCCGATCATCAAAACAACTCTATGAGCAAGGTATGGATACCATTCCTTCAGAGTCTGCCTGCTACCCGGCTAAGCTTGTCCATGGACATATTGTTGATTTAGTGAAAAGAGGGGTTAATAAGTTATTCTATCCCTGTGTTCCCAATATCAGGTCAGAAGATCCAGCGTCAGACAATAATTACAACTGTCCCATTGTCACATCTTACCCCGAGACTATTAATGCTAACATGGATATATTAAAAGAGCCCAATGTTACATTTTATCATCCTTTCTTACCTATGGATATGCCGAATAGAATGGTAAAACGGTTGCTTAAGGAGCTAGCGCCAGAAGGAATACCTAAGTATGAGATAGCTAGAGCACTGAAAAGGGCTTATGCTGAACTGGACAGGTATAAGGCAGAAGTGAGACTTAAGGGAGAAGAAACCCTACTCTATATTCGCGAAAACAAAATAAAGGGAATTGTGCTCGTAGGAAGGCCTTATCATATTGATCCTGAAATTAACCACGG
>DASRMA010000199.1:0-12977 GCA_035648155.1 Desulfosporosinus sp. | reverse complement strand
AAAACAGATCCCAAGGAAGCACGAAAATTTGCCGGGAAGCTATGCGCACGTGGGCAATCAGGACTGCAGGCTCTTTATGATCCTTTGCGGGTTCAGCAACCCCTTAAACGCGTCGGTAAACGGGGAGAGAACAAATGGCAGACTGTAAGTTGGGATGTGGCTTATAAAGAAATTATCGAGGGCGGGAATCTGTTTGGTGAAGGAAATGTCGAGGGCCTTAAAACAGTGCGCGATTTGCAGACACCTATTGATCCCAACGCTCCGGAGTTGGGGTCAATAGTCAACCAGTTTGTTTTCCTGGCCGGCCGGATTGAACATGGACGGGCTGAATTTACTAAGCGCTTTGTCAATGGTGCCTATGGTTCCCTGAACTGGTTTGAACACACGACCGTGTGCGAACAAAGCCATCATATCGCTTCAGCATTCACCTATGCAGCCTCGACCCATTTGAAGCCAGATTTTGACAACGCTAAACTTATCTTGAACTTTGGCGCAAATTTTGGAGAAGCAAACTTTCCCATGAACGCGGTGAGTCGTAAAATGGGCAACTTTAAGGAAAACGGTGGAGTGCTGATCACGGTGGATCCGAGGTTCTCTGTCAGTGCGTCCCTTTCTAAAGAATGGGTTCCTCTAATCCCTGGGAGTGATGCCGCTTTTGCACTAGGCATGACACAATGGATTATTGAAAATAAACGGTATGATAAATCCTTCCTGGAAGCTCCAGCAAAGAGTGCAGCGGCTCTGAAAGGGGAGGCCTCCTGGTCTGATGCCACTTATCTGGTACGCTCAGACAATGGCAAACTTCTGCGGGGCGATGAAGCTGGACTAGGTGGAACTAAAGATGATTATGTGGTCATGGTCAGTGGGGCGCCAGCTTTGGCAGAAAAAACAACAACTGCTGACCTTATGGGAGAAGCGATTGTCAATGGTATTACATGCATAACAGCCTTCCAACGTCTTAGTCAAAGGGCTCAAGAAAAAACAGTGGATGAATATGCTAAGATCTGCGGTATTCCAAAGGATCAGATCGTCAGAGTCGCGGATATGTTTACATCGTACGGGAAACTGGCTGTGGCTGACTTCTACCGTGGCCCCGCCCAGCATACCAATGGGTTCCAAGCTTGCCGTGCTATCTCCATCCTTAACCTGCTTGTGGGCAATGTCGACCATCGCGGTGGTTACATGGTCGGTGGAAGCCATGCTCATTTCATGGGGGATGTACACGGTAAATACGATGTGGCTAATCTTCATCCCGGAAAACTTAAACCTAAAGGTATCATGCTATCCCGAGAAAAGACTAATTATGAGGATTCGACAGAATTTAAAACCAAGGGTTACCCGGCTAAGCGCCCCTGGTATCCCTTAACCAACAACGTATATCAGGGTGTGATGGACGGGATTATCGAAGGCTACCCTTATCCCATTAAAATTCTTTGGTTGCACATGGGAAGTCCCGCTTATTCGATCCCTGGTATGAAGGATATTATTATCAAGACGCTTAAAGACACCAAAAAAGTGCCCCTCTTCATCTCGACTGATATCGTGATTGGTGATACAACGATGTATGCTGACTATATCTTGCCGGATGTAACCTATCTCGAACAATGGGGGAATCCTGCAGCGCCGCCCACCATTCTCGGTGAAGTTTCTGAAGTGCGGCAGCCTATGGCTCATGCCCTTCCACAAGCCAAATCAGTGGAGAATATGTTCATTGATATTGCCAAAAGAATGGAGCTTCCTGGGTTCGGGGACAATGGCTTTGGTGCTGGTCTCCCATTAAACAAGGAGGAAGATTGGTTTCTGAAGTTGGTCGCCAATATCGCGAATGAGAACGGTAAGATTCCCGGTGCTACTGAGGCAGAGCAGGTCAAATACATTCTTGACCGGGGGGGCGTTTTCAATAATTCCAAGCATTATGATGGGAATCTAATGGGTAAGAAACTGGCTAAGCTATGCACTATTTATGCGGAGAAAGTAGCTACCACCAAAGATTCAATGACTGGGAAGAACTTTGACGGCTTGCCGTTTTATGAGCCAGTGATGAATGCTATGGGCCAAGAAGTTAAGGATGACGGATATCGCTTTATCGTTAACACGTATAAACAGGCGATTCAAACTCATAGTCGGACGATTCACCTGCCGTGGTTGACGGAAATCTTGCCGGAAAACTTTATTGAGATGAATAACGAAGACGGCGCTAAGCTTGGTTTGAAAGATGGAGATAAAGTGAGAGTATCCGGTCCCTCCAACAAAGAGGAAATAATAGGGCCTGTACTCTTAAGACCGGGTTTGCGGCCGGGTGTTGTGTCTAACAGTGTCGGATATGGCCATTGGCATTATGGCTCTGTCGATACGGTGATCGACGGTAAGACTGTTGCGGGCGATAAAAGAAGGAGTAAAGGTTCAAATATAAATTACGCTATGCGTCTTGATGATTCTATCGGGAATGTCTGCCTACAGGACAAGATTGGCGGTAGTTGCTCCTTCTATGATTCACGAGTGAAAATCGAGAAAGCATAATTGTAAGAAGGTGAATAAATGACGCTAACAGCGGATTTCCAGAACGAGTCAGCAACACGTGCGGTCCTATATGATTTATTTGCTGGGGCTTTGGCCCGAAAAATTGATGACGCATGGCTGAATCAAAGCTTTCGCGAAGAAATTCAAATGGGGTTACCGGACATTTCAGGAAAGGATGAACTCCTAAACGCCTTGGAAAGAGCCGATGCGGATCCAAAGTACTTTGGAGAAATTCAACTTGACTATGACGCGTTGCTTAATGTGCCTGGCCCCAAACTCACATTTCCCTATGAGTCATGCTATACGCATCGGAATATTGATGGAACCTATGGGCGTCTGTGGCAAGAACCAGCTCAGGATATGCATCGTATCTTAAAGGAATGGGAGATTGTCTTTGCCGAGGGCTGGGATCTCATCCCAGATCATATCGCCATTGAGCTCTTCTTTATGGCCGAGCTTTGTCGCCGTACCAGTCTAGCCCAAGAATGTGAGGATAGGAAGCGGCTTGAAGAATGGCAAGTGAAGTTTTTTCAAACGCATCTCAATTCGTGGATGTTGGAGTATGTAAATGTATTAGAGATCAAGGCGGATACCGGTTTTTATCGAGGCATGGCACATTTGTTACGGGCCTTTCTAGAAGAGGAAAAAGAAGGATTAACAGCTACTATGGAGCGAACTGAATAATATAAACTCTGCTAACCCTTGATGAAAATTGGGGGTTAGTTTTTTTATGTCAGTTTTACTTCAATGTATTTGCTCGCAATAATTCCGGACTTGCCATGGATTTTCTGCCACTTGGGTAGGTCGTGCCCCCAATCGCCGCATGCATAGGTGTGGTTCAACAAAAGGTAGTAGATTGATATATCTCATTAATTTTATAAGTAATGGATATAAATCTCTAAATATATTATAATATTAGGCGTGTTTCAGAAATTAGCAATTTCACCTTACAGTTTTTGAACTTAGAATATCTCTCAAATGCAGTGATATCAAGGATTATAGAACATGCATTGGCTTAAAAGTGTAAGGTTCATTTGAAACACGCCTAATATTATTAATTAGTTACTTCATGGGCAGATTATATAAAAATAGGATTAGAGGGGTTTTTGTGGAAGAACAGATCGTATCCATGAAGAGCGATTTTTTTAAGGCCTTAGCCCACCCTACCCGGGTACGTATCCTCGAACGACTGGCGAAGAACGGCGAAGAAGTGTGTGTTTGTGATCTAATCGAGGACTTGGGAGTCGAACAGTCGAATTTATCCCAACACCTGAGTATTTTGCGCAAACAACAAATTATCTCATCTACTAAAGTAGGATTGAGAGTCATGTATCGCATTAAATTCCCTGAAGTATTAACTATTCTGGGGAATGTCCAGAAAATTCTTGCCCAACAATTTAAAGAAGGGGAAGCTTTGATGAGACATCTTGCTGACCGGTAATAGGGCCAGCGATGTTATTTTGATGCAACAGCACAAGAAAAGGAGTTGGGACAGTGGATATAAAAATCTTAGGTTCTGGGTGTTCAAATTGTGCGAAGTTAGAAAAGGTAACCAAGGAGGGCATAGCTCAGCTCGGGATTGAAGCCCACGTTGAAAAGGTCGAAGACATGCAAATAATTATGTCTTATGGGGTTATGAGTACACCCGCTCTCGTGATTAACGGGGTGGTTAAGCTGGTTGGAAAAGTGCCCAATAAGGCGCGCTTAATTGAAATCTTAGAAAAAGAACTAAATGCTTAATAAAAATTCCGCCATACTGTTGATACAGTGTGGCGGAATTTTTTAAGACCAGCGGAGATTTCGGAATTACGAGAATCTTGGTTAATTGTAGAACAGAATGAACAATGAACCAGTTATTGTTCAAACATATGACCATCTCAAACAATTCATGGCAGAAGGAGGAACAGGTTATTCTTTATTTCAGCTCCCCTGACTGTAATGTTTGCCATGATGTGGAAGGAATTCTAAGGGAAACAGGCTTAGATCCTCAGTACTTGGAGCTGGAAATCACTGAAAGTGCTGCGATGAAGGGGAAAAAATATATTATTGAAACTTTAAATATCTTTAAAAAGCTTAGTATTCATATTGCCATCGATGATTTTGGTACAGAGTATTCTTCTTTGAATTATTTAAAACAATTGCCTGTGGACAGAATTAAAATTCAATGACATTTAATAAATGGGAGTGGTACCCCGTTACCCTGCTTCGGTGGGGGTAGAATCCCCCACTGAAGTCTCGATGTTCAACTTTAGTTGAATGAGTTCACTTCTCTGAGACTGTATCAGAGCACTACTAATGGGCAATGTGGGATTATATTGTCAATATGTAGGTGATAGTTGGATATTTGGCTACAAAAATGATATTCTTAGGATCTACAAAAATATTTTAGTGGAGGGCGATTATTATGTCTGAAAAAAAAGTATTTACAGGTGAAAGAGCTAAGGAAATTGGTGAAATACTTGGGATAGACTGGAGCAAATTTAATATAGAACAATTTAGAATGGGAATGGATGTTGAACTTGAGCATGGCACAAGTGATCCGCATACAAATGTTACAGACAATGATTCATTAGTTACAGGCAAAATTGCACTTGCACATTTGACAGAGTATGCTGACTACTACACTAGACTAGAGAAAATGGAGCTTGAGGCAGAAAAATATTGGGAAGGTAAATAATTTAGTTACTATAGATTTGAGAGAGGGACATTGTCATTAGCACGATGTCCCTCTCTCAAATCTATAGTAACAGAGATATAGGAGAACCTTGCAATAGCTATACTAATAAGTTATAGTAAGATATCAATTGGCTTCGTGCGGACGTGATATTCCTTAAGAATACCTTAAATACCGTGTGGCGTTTGTATTTTCGTGTATTCTTACAATGGTTTCTGTATAGACTATATATAGTCTATACAGGGATTAAAGACGACAATCACAGAAGAATTCAACTGGGCTAGGTAGCACTTAACAAGGGTGGTGTGCGTCACCTGACTTGTTAAGTTGGGCTGAACCCTTATTATAATGAGCCCGAAATGGCTAGAATTCGTGTTTGAGAAGACCAAGAGTCAATTTAAAATAGGAGGAATAGTCACTTGACCAAAGAAAGTAAACTGCAAATTATTCCCCTCGGTGGCCTAGGGGAAATCGGAAAGAATACAACGGCTATCCGCTATAATAATCAAATCTTGTTAATTGATGCTGGCCTGGCTTTTCCTGACGAGGATATGTTGGGGGTCGACCTAGTGATCCCGGATTATACGTATCTCATAGAAAACAAAGACCTGATACTGGGGATTCTGATCACCCATGGTCATGAAGATCATATCGGTGGGCTACCCTACTTATTGAGACATTTAAACGTGCCTATTTACGGAACTCGCCTCGCTGTTGGTTTAATTCAATACAAGTTAACGGAAGCTAAATTGGGACAAGTAACGACCCACGTAATCCAGCCTGGTGATACCGTAAAACTGGGTTCGTTCGCAGTAGACTTTATCAATGGGACCCATAGCATACCAGGAGCTGTCGGTTTAGCCGTTCATTCCCCCCTAGGAACTATCGTTCACACTGGAGATTTTAAACTGGATCATACGCCTGTGAGCGGGGGAGTTCTTGACTTGCACAAGTTTTCAGAACTTGGCGACAACGGAGTTCTTTGCCTCCTGTCTGACAGCACAAATGTGGAACGCCCAGGCTTTACAAAGTCTGAACGATTCGTTGGACAAAACATTGACAAAGCCTTTGCGGAAGCGGACGGGCGAGTTATTTTCGCCAGTTTTGCTTCCAATGTTAATCGGCTTCAGCAGGCGATCACCGCTGCCTTCAAATACAACCGCAAGGTTGCTACCGTCGGGAGAAGCATGGTCAATGTTGTGAGTATAGCCGCTGAGCTTGGATATCTCGATATCCCTGAAGACACGCTCATTGACGTCGACGTCGCCATGCGCTTACCTGCCAATGAGGTCTGTATCCTGACGACCGGCAGCCAAGGTGAGCCGATGGCTGCGCTTACCCGCATGGCCAACCATAGTCATCGTCAGATTTCTATATATCCAGGAGATACTGTCATTCTTTCAGCTTCACCGATCCCTGGAAATGAAAAAGCTGTCTCTCGGAATATTGATCAGCTCTTCAAGCTAGGAGCCAAAGTCATCTATGAATCTATCTCCGGAATGCACGTTTCTGGTCACGCCAGCCAAGAAGAGCTTAAATTAATGCTCAGTATGGTAAAACCAAAGTACTTTATGCCCGTCCATGGGGAATACCGCATGCTCATTAAACATGCTGAACTCGCTGTAGAAGTAGGGATTCCAAGGGAAAATATTTTTGTGGCCGAGATTGGCAATGTTATAGAGTTTACAAGTGATGGAGCAAAGTTCGCTAATAACGTAATTGCTGGCCGAGTTTTTATTGATGGCTTAGGAGTCGGAGATATCGGAAGTAGTGTTATGAAAGACCGAACACTCCTATCTCAAGATGGTATCCTTATCATCATCTTGGCAATCAATAGCGTAACTAAAACTATATTAGCGGGTCCAGATGTTGTTACCCGAGGATTTGTCTATGTCCGAGAGGCCAACAGAATGCTTGATGAGGTAAAAGGAATCACCAGACAAACCATCGCTCGCAGTCTCCAGAACGGTATGCAAGAAACTCCTGTTTTACAAAATCGCGTTAGGGATGCGGTGAGTAAGCATCTTTATGATAAGACTAAGAGACGACCTATGATTATTCCAATTTTTCAAGAAGTATAATAACCTTAGTTTCACTATATTTGTAGACTAATGCCATGAAAAAGACCCTTTACAGGGGTTTTTTTCATGTTCAATAAGAAAAGACATATGAAAAAGAGGATAACAAATGAACAAAAAATCCATTTATGGGTTGACATTTGATCAACTGGCAACATGGCTTATAGGATATGAACATAAGAAATCTCGGGCATTACAGGTCTGGGATTGGCTTTATAGAAAGCGTGTGACCCACTTCTCAGACATGCTGGATGTCAATAAAGAGTGTCTTCAATTATTAGGAGATCATTTTTTCCTTCAATCCTTAAATGAACACTTTAGGCAAGAATCAACAGATGGAACGATTAAGTTCTTATATAAGTTAAAGGATGACAATCTAATTGAAACGGTCTTAATGAGACCTAAATTCGGCTTGTCAGTTTGTGTCACAACCCAAGTTGGCTGCAACATTGGGTGTAGCTTTTGTGCGAGTGGGTTATTAACGAAACAACGTGATTTATCGAGTGGCGAAATAGTAGAACAAATCATGAGAGTTCAACATCATCTGGATAAAGAGAAGCTTGGCGAAAGTGTGAGCCACATTGTGGTAATGGGAATTGGTGAGCCCTTTGATAACTTTGAAAACGTCGTAAATTCATTAAGAATTATTAAAGACCACAAAGGATTAGCCATTGCTGCAAAACACATTACAGTATCGACTAGTGGCCTTGTCGATAAAATCTATGAATTTGCCGATGCCAATTTACAGGTAAACCTAGCGATCTCCTTACATGCGCCCACGAATGAACTCCGAACTAGGATGATGAAAATTAACCAGGCTTTTCCAATAGAAGAAATAATGCAGGCGGTTGATTATTATCTGCAAAAAACGAAGCGTAGGATTACGTTGGAATATATTTTGCTCAAAGATCTGAATGATAGCAGAGAACACGCCCTTCAACTTGCTGACTTAATTGGTGATAAGCGGCATCTCACAAATGTTAACTTAATCCCCTACAATCCGGTCGATGAGCATACTCAATATCAAAGAAGCGAGCATGAATCGATGCTGGCGTTTTATGATACCTTGAAAAAGCAAGGTATCAATTGCAGTATCCGTCTTGAACATGGAACAGATATTGAGGCTGCTTGTGGACAGTTAAGAAGCAAGCAAATTACAACCAAGGGGACCGCCGACTAGATTTCGGCAATAATCTCTCCCATACGAGATATGTCATACCCTCCAATACCTATCACCTCATTGCGAAATGAGGTGGATTTCAAGATGGTCAATAAGGCCTGGAAATGTGGTCTCACCAGATCTTCTTGGCGTATTACTAAATCGTAGCGTTCTTTATGCAGAGGAATAAAATCTAGTTTGATAAATTGCATAGCAACTTTTTCAATTCCTAAACCAACGTCTGCTTCCCCGCGTGCAACTTTGCTTGCTACGGCAAGGTGTGTCATTTCTTCATCTTCATAGCCCAGAATATCTTTACGATTAATGCCTGAGATTCTCAGTTGTTCATCTAACAATACTCTTGCACCGGACCCTCTTTCCCGATTAATAAAACGAATAAATGGTTTAGTTATGTCATTCCAAGTAGTTATAGACTTAGGGTTTCCCTTGGCAACATAAAAACCCTCCATCCGATAAACCAAGTTTATTATACAAGTGGGGTGACTAGGCAACAGCCTTCGAACATAGGGGATGTTATATTCGTTGGAGTCGCTATCCCATAAGTGCGTAGTAACAACGTTTGCAAGGCCGTGGTATAGAGCCGTGAGCCCGTCAAGGCTTCCAATATAACGGCGTAAGAAGTGAACCTGGGGAAATTGCTTTTCCAAATAGCGGGTCAAAATGTCTAGGACAATATCTTGACCACAGATCACTAAGCCTTCATCCGCTGGGCCGTGAGGAAATGAAACTTTGGTTAGCGTTGGAGAGTCTGTTGGGGATGCAATTGGGGATACAGAAGAATGTGTCCCTTTTGATTTTTGTATATATCTCTCAATATCAGCGCCCTCTACGCGGACCTTACGGCCAATATGGTAAGCCATTAGATCACCCCGCTTAATCAGCTCATAAACTGTGAACTTGGATATTTTAAGCATCTTGGCGACTTCATCGGGAGTATAAGAAATATCATTGGACATAGTAAACGCACCTGTCCTTCCAGAGTCTTTTTAATGAGAACCTATATATATCTATTGCTAATGTATTATAGCATATCGTATAATACTGATGTAGTTCAGTTTTGCTAGTTTATGTTAGTTAATAACATAGTTAAATATTAGAATGTCCAATTAGAGTAGACACTAGCTAACGTAAACTAACCCTAACATAACTATACATACTAATATAATTATGAGGGGGAGTAAAGGTGAAGAAAGTTTCATGGCTATTAATATGTAGTTTTTTATTAATCTTGACGTCAATTGGTTGTAGCGCAGGCAAGACTAACGATCCAGCAACAAACGTCGCAAAGGCGGAGCCCACAGAAATCATGATATCGGCCGCAGCTAGTCTACAAAATTCAATGAATGAGGTCCAGAAGGAGTATGCTCTAAAAAAACCCGAAGTAAAGCTTATCATTAATTTTGCAGGTTCAGGTACGCTCCAACAACAAATAGAACAAGGTGCCCCAGCAGATCTATTTGTTTCTGCAGGGAAGAAACAGATGGATGCCCTCGAAACAAAGAATTTGCTAATTAAAGAAAGCAGAATTGATTTACTAGGTAACGATTTAGTGCTTATTACGGGGAAAGATAACAGCAAGATTACGTCCCTAGAAGATCTGACTAAAGCCGATAAGATCAGTATTGGTACACCAGAGTCCGTCCCTGCTGGAAACTATGCGAAAGAATCGTTAACAAGTCTCAAACTCTGGGATGCTGTACAGCCGCTTGTGTTGGCTAAGGATGTAACCCAGGTTCTGAACTATGTAGAAACAGGTAATGTGGAAGCAGGACTTGTCTACCAATCGGATGCTCAAGGGTCTACAAAAGTTAAAGTCGTAACAGTAGTCCCTGAAAGCAGTCATGCGTCCATTGTCTATCCTGCAGCAGTTATCTCCGCAACTAAAAACAAACAAGTTGCAGAGGATTTCCTAAAGTACTTACAGAGTTCAGACGCTATGAAAATCTTTGAAACCTACGGGTTTAAAACATTAGTAAATAAATAAGTTTCCGGGGGAGTACAATGGAATTTAGCTATATTCCGATTATCTTATCCCTTAAAGTTGCCTTTGCAGCAGTTATTATAGTTGCTTGTTCTTCTATACCAATGGCGGGGTTTATGGCGAAGAGGGAGTTCCTGGGCAAAGATGTTGTCGAATCTGTCATCACGTTGCCTCTGGTACTTCCCCCTTCTGTGGTCGGCTTTATGCTGCTCATTGTTTTTGGGAAGAACGGTCCTTTAGGTAAGTTATTTGAACAATGGTTTGATACTAGAATTGTCTTCACCTTAGCAGGCGCTGTCATAGCGGCGGCAGTCGTTTCTTTTCCTTTGATGTATCAATCTGTAAAAGCTGCTATTGAGAGCGTTGATCCAAATCTTGAGAAGGCTGCGCGTACCTTGGGGGCCAGAGAAGGAAGAGTGTTCTTCACGATAACCCTTCCTTTAGCTCTGAATGGCGTTGTTGCGGGCCTGGTCTTGGCCTTCGCTCGGTCTCTTGGGGAATTCGGAGCAACGTTGATGATTGCTGGAAATATTCCAGGGAAGACGCAAACAATGCCTATTGCCATCTACTTTGCCAATGAAGCCGGCAATACAAGGCAAGCAAGCATCTTGGTTATCATCATGACAGTATTCAGTTTCCTAGTAATCTATGGACTAAACCGATGGAGTAAGGGATCACGACGAAAATCGCGAGGAGGTGGAGCATAATGTTAAAGGCTCATTTTAAGAAAAGGTTACCTACCTTTGAGCTTGAAGTTGATATCTCCTTGAGTCATGGAATTTTGGCACTTGTAGGTCCCTCTGGTGCTGGCAAGACAACGATCCTGCAATGTGTAGCGGGTCTCCAAACACCCTCTTGGGGGGAAATCAATATCCATGGTAAGACTGTTTTCTCCTCTGAACATAATACAGATATGCCTATTAGAAACCGACGCTTAGGGTATGTTTTTCAGGACTACGCTCTCTTTCCACACATGACCGTTGAGAAAAATGTGCTTTATGGTAAGCCCAAAAAGAGAAGTACCCCTGACAAAGCCCTTTCCGTTTCTAATGTATTAGAAATGTTAAAGATCGGCCATCTCCGAAATAGCTATCCCAATCAGATTTCGGGGGGAGAAAAACAAAGAGTAGCTCTCGCTCGTGCGTTAATGACTGAACCCGAACTTTTGTTGCTTGATGAACCTCTTTCCGCTCTCGATCGAGATACGCGGAGTACACTCCAACGAGAATTGATGAAGCTACAAGCTCAATGGCAAATTCCATTTATACTAGTGACGCATGATGTTCAGGAAGCAGAAATGCTTGGAAGCCAGATTATTAAGCTAGACTATGGCAAACAAGAGGTAATTAGGAAGCTTGATAAAGCTGAGTCATTGCACTTATAATCGGAGACTATTATGTTTATATGATAAATTTAACTATAATTGACAAGGCTATAATAGTATTCGTGTAATGCAGATGGCTTTTTGCCTTTGTTCACGCAATAGTATACTATAAAAGCTAAGCTAATTTGATCTTAATCTCATGAACAAGGAGGAAATATGTTAAAGAAGAAAGTTTTAATTGTAGTAACAATAATGGCACTGATGGTCTCTCTAGTCGGTTGTGCAAAGAAACCTGCTCCAGCTCCAGTAGCACCCACAGCAGTACTGCCGGAAGGTCATCCCACCACTGAAACGCCGGCTCCAACAGTTGATAAAGTAGGGCAGGAAGCTGCGGAAACTAAAATAAACGACTTACTTAATAAGAATTACCCTGGAGACTGGAAAGTTTCCAAAACCACTTTGAGTAAGGGATCTTATACTGAAAATGAACAATACAAGATGGTGGATGATGTTAAAAAGATATTTCCAGGTACCATGGGGGTATCGATTTTCGTTGGCCAAGAGAGAATATCGTCCAGTGTTAAACAAGGTACTGAAAGAGTTCTAAAAGGGTATCGCACCCCGGCCCCAGTAGGTGAAGTTATGAAAAGTGGGATGACCACTAGTTCCCTTGGTAGCGGGTATCTTAAGGTGTATGTGCCTTTCAAGGAAAGCAGCGGTAAGACCGTTGCTGTAATGACGGTATCAATACCAAAGGAGTGAATACCGACTAACGACTAACGGATTTGGGTATTCTGACGAGGTTTGCCAATCTCAATTAACTTAACAATTCCCCAAGCTACGACTGCATAAACAATCATTGCAATAATGGTCGTTGGTTCTAATACTGATTGAGCCTCAATCCCTTTAGTTACCGCTGATCTGAAGATTCCAGAAAAAGGAGCTAGGAACGATTGGGATACTGTATAAATGAAGGACACGAAGGGGCTTTGAGGATTAGCACCGAGAATTTTGAAGACAAGGCGAAAAGCCAATAATACTTCTAAGACACCTAAGATATAATAGACTATTTTCCTTGCTTTGAGGATACCTTCGTTACTTTGGATAATGGGACCTTCATTTATTGGCCGGTTCTCTGATTTTAGTTTATCCATGTTGGACCTCCTATAAAATTTTTTATTATCTTGCCACATATTACTATAACACATTCAGGGTTTAAT
>DASRMA010000198.1:0-6880 GCA_035648155.1 Desulfosporosinus sp. | reverse complement strand
ATTTTGGTCGTGGGTATTGGTTATGTTCGGGTACGGCACCTCTGACCTGTAACATATTTTTAACACTTTAGCCGGAAATATAGTATTTGAATTTTTCTTTGCGTCCTATAACATTACGTAAAGCAGTAATCTCCCGTCTTCCTATTGAACATGGTGTGCCTACTGCACATTATAAATAATGATGCGTCTAACGTCATTATTTATAATACAAAATCAGTTTATCAATCTTAACTCCATAAATCTTGTTCCTTTAACTGGATTATATGTATATGGCTCAATATCATAGAATCCTAATGAAATATACAAATCTTGTGCTTTCTTCATAGATGGAAGAGTATCAAGCCTAATATAATGATAATTAAATCTTGAGTCTTCTTCAATTATCATGTTGATAAGCCTTTTGCCGATTCCCAAACCTTTATAATCATCACGAACATATAGCCTTTTCATTTCACATGTATCTTCATCAATCTTGCGAAGAGCAGCACACCCTGCCGCCTTACCATCAACTAATGCTAATATCAAAACTCCATCAGGAAGTCCATACTTTCCTGGTAATGCCTTGAACTCTGTTTCAAAATCTTGAAAAGCAAGGTTTACTTTTAGCGATTGGGCATATTCTAAAAAAAGTTGCTTAACTTCTTCAATCATATCTTGTCCAGATATATGGTTGAATTCAATAATACAATTCTTATTATCAACCATAATTTTCAATGTATAAGCCTCCATATATTTCCCTTTATCATAAACTCCTCTCCTTTAGAAAAGATGTCGCACCTCAACATCTTGCAAATGTGTAGTAATAAATTATTCGCCCACTAACAGGTAATTCACCTTTATTTTAAACTTGGGCATAAGTGACATTATAACAATCAACAGCCGAAATCATTCACGCTCTATGCTCAATTATAAGAACCATTAAATCTTCGTCCACATAGTTGTGTCCAACTTTTAGGGCCATTTTCTCAATAAACGTACTTTCATAAGCTAATCCCCCTTACCAAATTTCAGCCTGTGCATACGATTAACACCTGCCCCCCTTTAGTCTTTGAGTCCTAGTCACGGTAGAGATACCGGTTACCCGGCACCCCCCGCACAGATCCCGGCGAGCGAAATTATCGCACCGGGCTCCTCAAGAGTATTCGCTTCCATACTTTCGGCTTAGAAAACAAAGTGATCACTGTTGCCTTCTTTGCTATTGCCCACAGTGAGGTTTGCCAGCGTACTTCCGATCCTACATGTCCGGCACTGGTTTCCTTTGCAGGCTGCATACTCTTGTTAACCCCTTCCCCATGTAGCCGGCTTTCCCGTCCTCAGAGTACTATGAGTTAATCCGACTCCCTGCTCGTCTTCAGTCTTCCTCTTTTTCGATTGGTAAGACTTACCGGCTTTTACCGGAACGGACAGGGTCTCCCAAGTTCCTATCACGTCTCTCCCTACATGCCATGTTCTCTGACCCCGACAGGCCCTCCGAAATCTCACCATTAGTGATTCCTTTGTATTGACTTCCGTGTCGTTAAGCACGTGGTCACCTGCGCTTTGCTCGTTTCCGAGCCATAATTAACGGGGCTGAATAATCTTCAGGAGTTATGGTCCTCCCTCTGGCCTATAGGGTTCTCTGTGTACACTTCACCTTGCTGTTACCAGCTTCGGCGCAACACTCGATATGGGTGGTTGGTTAAACCTTTCCCAACAAGGACTTTCACCTTGTAAGAGATGATAAACTTCTTGGCGTACTAACCGATATTATGTTCAGTCGCGAAAATACCACTTCCCCATATTCAGCCAAATACGCCTCTGAGCGACGATTTGGCTGTTTTCATTTTACTACGTTTTGCCGCCTAAAAGGGTGTTTTCAATTCGATAATCGAAGTTCGTCTTTCTTGCATTTACGCTAGTTTTGTAATGGTCCAAATTTTTCATTAAGATGTTGGGCTACTCATATTTACATATCAATGATCGAACGATTATATTTTTGCAACAGCTGTCCGAACACTTCGCATTCTTCATTGGACCAATTTTTAAGAATGTCCGCAATTTTATCCAACCGTGCTTGTTTGTGTTCATTATATTCTTTTGTTCCTAAATTCGTTAGCTGAAGGGAGCACGCTCTACCATCCAATGGATCGGAAATTCTGTCTACATATCCTTTTTGTTCCAGCGAAGCGGCTTGTCTGCTTACCGTGGAAATATCCAAATGAGATTCATCTGCCAGAGCTTTTACTCCAGCAGATCCATAAGAAGTTATTTGGTGTAATAAGAGATATGCAGCTTTATCAAGAGTGCCAGATTTATTACACTTTGTAATTAATGAGACACGGCGGATGAGTATCGCCAATTCAAGTTCAAGGGTTTCTAATGAATGTTTATCCATGTCTTAAATACCTCACTTTTTATCCGTACCATGGCCTATTTTTACAAGTGTTTTGGAAATATTGACAATGTTAATTATAAGCTTTTTAACTTGACATGATCGAAAAGTGCTTGTATAATGCAACTATATACTTTCATAATACAACTTGTTCGGAAAATATGCAAGTTAGTGAGGATGATGCCTATGAAAACCTATGAAATTATGATTAACTCTCAGTGGATCTGATTGAATAAATTGAGGTAAAATCACAGGAGGACCCCTATACACAGCATTTCATGGAGGCAAAATTATAGATGAATAAGATTGATTACAAATGGATCGCCCTTTCATGCACAACCCTTGGTGCACTTTTTTCTGTTCTTAGTGGAACTACTCTGGTCGTCGCGCTACCTGTAATCATGAAGGATTTACATGCGAGTATGAGCGTCATAACCTGGACAATCATGGGTTATATGTTAATCATGACAATCTTGGTGCCGTCAATTGGCCGAATGGGAGACATGTATGGTAGAAAGAAGCTTTATGTCAGCGGTTTTGCCATATTTACACTGGCTTCATTTCTATGCGGATTATCGCAGAATGGGATGCAGCTAATAATCTTTCGATTGCTGCAAGCCGTTGGAGGCTCATTAATACTAGCCAACGGGACAGCGATTGTTGCTGACGCCTTTCCTAAAGAGGAGCTCGGTAAAGCTTTAGGACTCAACATTTCGGTCATAAGCGTGGCAATCATTGTAGGCCCCATTTTAGGAGGTTTTCTTACGGCCTTTGGCTGGAGAAGCATATTTTATATCAACATTCCTATCGGAATCATTGGGACGTTATGGTCAGCGTTTCAGCTGAAAGAAATGAATAAAGTCACTGAGAAACAAAAATTTGATTGGAAGGGCACCTTAAGCTTCACTTCAGGCGTTCTTTTACTTTTAACGGCCTTATCGTTAGGCGCATTTATGGGATGGATGAATCCCTACGTCCTTGCGATCTTTGTTGTTTCCATGGCTCTAATGGCTTTGTTTGTAAGAATTGAAACCAATACTAATCAGCCAATGCTGGATTTGAGATTATTTAAAACAAGAGTGATCGCTTTTGCCTATATAAGTAACTTCCTAAATGGTATAGCAAGAGGTGCCGTAACCTTCTTACTCATTTTCTATTTCCAAGGGGTAAAGGGAATGGATCCACTCACAGCAGGACTTATGTTGTCTCCCTTTGCAATAGCCATGATGGTTATTTCTCCGTTCAGCGGAGGTTTATCTGATCGATATGGTACAAGGGTTTTGAGCTCCGTCGGGCTGCTAATCACTGCAGTAGGTCTTGGTGGACTTATGTTGATCAAGTCAACGACATCAATCACTGAATTGATTCTGTGGATGCTCATCATGGGCTTTGGCTCAGGGATGTTCTTTTCACCCAATACAAGTTCCATAATGGGTTGTGTACCTGCTGACAAAAGAGGGATTGCAGCAGGGGTGAACAGCATGATGAGTAATGCTGGTGCCTTGCTAAGTATTGCACTTTCAATGGCCATCATTTCATCAAGTATCTCTCCAGATGCCATGCAGGCACTATTTTTAGGTACTCAGGTTGGTTCTAATGGAATTGCACTTAATGAGTTTGTTTCAGGTTTAAGAATGGCGTTTACCATTTCCTTTGCCTTTAGCTTGACTGCAGCATTCATGTCCTATTTAAGAGGACCCAAGCCAAGCTGGGAGACTGAATAGACTTTTATATGGCTTGGCCCGGGTAGACTAGCTGTTTATAAGCCTTTCTGCTCTGTTTATTGGACTCAATTATACAAATGTTAAACACGTTGATCTTACACGTCAGCCCATTGATTTAAATAATCATAATTCACAACATCTATCGAAGCAAAACTGTTTACCTATTTATTATGGAGGCGTAAAAATGGATATTGAAAAGGTATTCTACAAGAATCTTATAAAAAGCCTGTTTGCCGATCCTTGTGAAGTAAAGTTTTGGGATGGGGAAGTGGTGAACTACGGAGAAGGTGAGTCTCAGTTTAGGATCGGTTTCAATGAACCAATTTCTAAATCAGAGCTTATAAGCGACCCATCCTTAGCCTTCGGTGAAGGATATATGTTAAAAAAGATTGATATTGAAGGGAACGTTCAAAAGGTCATCGAGTCCGTCTATAACAAACAGGATAGCTTTCTAAACCTAAACAGCATTTCTGGCAAATTTATAAAAATCGTTTCCAATACTCTTCGAAAGAGCAAAGAGAACATTCAATATCACTATGATATTGGAAATGATTTTTATCGTTTATGGTTAGATGAGACCATGACTTACTCCTGTGCGTACTTTAAGTCGCCTGAAGATACGTTGACTCAGGCTCAGATTAATAAAGTGGATCATATTCTAGGAAAACTTAACTTACAGCCTGGGCAAACCCTACTCGATATCGGCTGTGGGTGGGGAGAACTTATTCTTACTGCAGCGAAAAATTATCAGGTTAAAGCTCTGGGTATCACGCTTAGTTCTGAACAGTATACTCGAGTTTTGGAAAGAATCCAAAATGAAGGATTGCAGGATTTGGTTGAAGTGCAGCTCATCGACTACCGGAAAATAGAGGATAGAACTTTTGACCGAGTGGTAAGCGTTGGGATGATCGAACACGTAGGAAAGGAACACTTAGAGGAATATTTTTCTGCGGTAAAATACCTCTTAAAAGAAGGTGGAGTATCTCTCTTACATTGCATTACTGGATATGATGAGGTAGGGCAGAATAGCTGGATCAATAAGTACATTTTTCCAGGTGGATATATTCCTGCGGTTCAGGAGCTTATGAAGCTTATCGCTAAAAACTCGTTTTATCTCGTCGATCTGGAAAGTCTTCGTGAACACTATACTAAAACCTTGGAGCATTGGGCACAAAACTTTGAAAAGGCTCTGCCATTAATCCGGGAGATGAAAGATGAAACCTTTATCCGGATGTGGCGTCTCTATCTCAACTCTTGTGCTGCTTCCTTCCATTGCGGTAACCTCGATCTTCATCAGATGTTGTTTACCAAAGGGGTAAACAACTCGTGGCCTATGACACGTGAATATATGGATCCTTCATCGATTCGGCAGCTCCATGGTTAACGGTAAAAACTATAAAAATATAGCTCTTTTATCGTGACAGGGCATGTGGAGCCCGTGGTTGTGCTATATCTGAAGGCGGATAAATACTGAATTCACTTTGACTAAAGGGCATCTGCTGAATTAAGGCAGGTGTCCTATAATTCTATAAACGAGCACATCCTCGACCCTGCGGATTTGCGATATCCCTCGTGACGACCGGACAACTAAGTTAGAAGATTGATCAAATAACCTTAGTGCATTCCGGCTGCGTTGATGTTTATAAAGGTATACTTTTGAGCCACCGTAGAAAACGATAATTATAATAGTTATAAAGGTGCTTAAAACTGTTTAAAACTGTTTAAAACTGTTTATAAATGTTTATTTATTTTAGTTGTCCTTTACAAATAATCAGTTAATAGTTTTTCACAGAGAATTAAAATTGGTCCTCTTATAATTGTTGTAATGACAATAGCACCAGCATTCATAATTAGGACGCTGGTGCTATGTTTATTAAATCTTGTAAATCTATGTGTTATTTTATAAAGTAATAGGCTGTACGACAAATGCTTCTACGTCTTTATCAAAAGTTTTTTTATCTCTTTTATAAGCTTTTTTAAAGGCATCGATGTTTAAAATTATCTTTTCCTTATCATAGACGAATATAAATAGATATTCTGACTTATAGTGAAACGCATCAGCCCCAAGTTCTTCTGTTAAATTCCTTATTGTCATACTTGTTCTGGTACATTTCACCTCTATTGCAATATTGTATTCATCTAAAAAAATGTCAGAGCGTATTGATCTATAACCTGCATCTTCGGTTACTTCCATTCTGGTTTCAGGAAAGATTGGACGAATTAGAGCATATAAAATTCTTTGTATGTCATATTCATTTCCAATTTTAATAAGATCTAAGTCTTCTTTTTTTATAGTTCCGTTACCATGAACAGTGCTCTGATACATAGATTCAAGATGCTTATAAAAGTTATTTAGTATGCGACGAACAACCTCTAATGCTACTGACTGCTCTATGACTTTAAATTGTTGTATGTCATATAAACCATTTTCCATATCAGTAATTAGTCGTTTTAAAAATTCGATAGCGTTTGTAAGCACTCTTTCAAGCTCTATTACTTTTTGTTTCACGGCGAAAGATTTGTTTAACTCTGATACCATTAAGAAAGAATGAGCATGGGAAGAGTCGATACTCTCTAAAATTTTTGCTGTTTTCATTCTCCATAATTCCCAATCCGATTCCAAGGCATTAATCAATTTTTGACTGCGAAGCTCTCTTAACAAATTTTCTCCATCTGAAATCTGATTATTAATTATCGGGGTAATTTCACTTTTATCTTGGATAATTTTGGACATCTAACATACCCCCATAGTTTAGTAGATTTTTAATTTCAAAGGGACCTTTTG
>DASRMA010000197.1:0-3852 GCA_035648155.1 Desulfosporosinus sp. | reverse complement strand
TAAATGACCGAAGATCAATATCCACAGCCCATCTATAGCCTGCGTCTATGTATTCCTTGCATTTCAGCACTGCTTCTTTAGCACTTTTATTAGGTCTGAATCCGTAGCTGGTTTCCGAGAATTTTAGCTCATATATAGGGCTCAAAACTTGGGCTATGGATTGTTGGATCACTCTGTCTATTACAGTAGGTATTCCTAGCAATCTGATTCCGCCATCAGGTTTTGGTATTTCCACCCTTCTGACGGGTTGAGGCTTATAGTTGCCTTCCAGTAATGTCTGTATGAGTTGTTTGCCATTTTGTTTTAGGAATGGTAGAAGTTCATCCACTGTCATTCCGTCAACTCCATGACTCCCTTTGTTTGCCTTGACCCTTTTATAGGCAAAATTCATATTGCTTGTTTCAAGGATTCTCTCAAGCAGTTTACTGGCATATTCAGAGACATCGTTTCTTCCTTCCTCTGACGTGGATGAAATGCTCGGCACTCCTACATTACCTCTGAGTTCCACTCGTATTTCCTGTAGGCAGTCTTCTTTATGAAGTTGTCTGCTCTCAACGCATTTCAACGTGTCTTTCAAAATTCCAAAACCTCCTATTGTTCAGTCCTTCCCACAACGTATATTCGTTATGGTACTATGACGTCTGCTGACTTCTGACAGTTCAGTCACACATCACTGCATGGGTTGCCATTTCCAAATCCATGTCCATAGCGTATCTGCCAGATCTCCCCGGGTAAGAACGCTTACTTTCACTCCATCCATCTGCTACATTTACACAGTCCACTTCAAATAGTTTAGGGCTTCGTTTTGCATAGCAAACTCGCCCAGCGGATATATGCCTTATATGTAGTTCGTGTTCCTCAGACCAGAGCTTTGCCTCCGGCTTCCTTCAGATTCCACCTCACAGTGGACACCCTTGCCCTTGGCTAACGGTTTGCACTATTAACCCCCGTATCGGACTTTCACCGACTAGTAAGCGCCCATGCCGGGCGCACTATATAAAGGTCCCGGAGAGTTTACACTCACCGAGACCTTTTATAGTTTTTAAGTTATTTAGGTGCAGACCCCCTTGAGCACAAACTATTACCAATAGGATTAGACTTTAATATTATCCAGCAAATCTGGTTCCAGGTTATTCTGTCTACAAACAAAATAGAGCATAACTAACCACCCAATAATAAGAATTACGGGGTGGTTAATATGAGATATAAAACACAAAAATCACTAGGTTTAGTCAGTTATTAAATTCTGATTAATTAGTTTATGACATAAAATACTAACCATTATTTCTTATTCCCACAACTTATCAAACATTGTCTTTGTCTCTTTCTTAATTCGCTCAGTTTCTAGTTCATCAAAGACATAGTCTCCATTGTCACCCCGAATAACATCTCCCTCTTTTAGTCCAGAGGGAAGGTCTCTCTTGAGGATATCAACCATTTTCCGGTTCATGATGCCTGGGGTCCCTATTGGAAATATCCATGCCTCCATGCACTGTGTAATGCACATCTCTTGAGAGAACTTACGTTCATCTTTGAGCAAGAAGGTCAGGCGTGGGCAAACACGATGAGCAAGTTGCTGTTAGAGATGAAAAAGAGAGTATGGGAGAAGAAAGATTTATCAGATAGCCTAGAGGGAACGGAAGTTATGACGTTTGTCCAGCGCTACGATAGAGTCCTTGAGATGGGACTCGCGGAGGATGCACGATTAAATCCCCCACAACCCCAAACCGTGAAGAAACGGGGACGCGTCAAGCAAAGTAAAGCTAAAAACTTGCTGAACCGTTTATCGGTACATAAGAAAGAAGTGCTCGCTTTTATGCATGATTGGAGTGTTCCCTTCGATAATAATTTGGCCGAACGGGATGTCCGCATGATGAAAGTCCAACAGAAGATCTCAGGCACTTTTCGCAGTAAACAAGGCGCTGTTACTTTTTGTCGAATACGAGGGTTTATCTCCACCTTAAGAAAACACTCGCTTTCTGTCATGGAGGAAATTCGAGCAGCATTCGAGGGTGATTCTATACTCCCTCAGTGCTGATCTTAGATTAAACCCTCTCAAACCTGGGGTGCTTAGCACCCCAGGTTTGTGTTAACTATCTTGGGTACCTGAATAGTTACCTTAAAACAAATATTACGCTGGCATCCACTCGGTGAGCCATATCCCTCTGGTAATGGACCACAGACGTTTTTCCGTTACTCCATCTAGTACCCGGAAATACCATGCCGTTTCTTCGGCCTCGATACTCATTATGGATGCATCTTCACAAACTGAAATCGTGTTGCTGTTAATCGCTTCAGCCGCATAGGCTTCACGTGCAGAAGAAAGACTCCCCCCCATTAGAACTGCCGTCAATGCAAGAATGGAAAAACCGCTTAAGACCTTCTTCATTTTAATAAAATCCTCCTTTTTTCTTCTGTTTATTTTATTGGCAATGACAAATATGGCTCACAATTTATTTGATCTAGTACTAGTTTGAATTGACCGTCCGCATACAAAGAATATGTGTTATCCTCATTGATTACCAGATACGCGTTTTCAGGTGTGACTAGAAAAAAATCCTCATATATCGACTCGGCTGCGGGGAACCGCGCCGGCTGGAACACAAATGTATACGAAGATATTAAAGCCAACAGCGCCAAGCCGCAAATTAACAGGCTTTGGAGATTATATCCCCGTTTCTTTGGTTCTGTACCTAAGACCAGATGAATTCTCTGCTCAGTTCTTGATGAACCCTTTGTGCTGATTAAGGCTGCGGCATGGGGCGGAGTATTAAACAGTGATTTCTGGCTACGCGCCCGCCGAGCGATTTTTGTGATACTTTCCAGATATTGAAGCCGTTTTTCCTCATCCCATTTAGAGCTAAGGCTTAAATCACATTTAATCTCAAGTATATGGTCCATATCGCTGTTCAAGAGATGGATAAACGGATTCCACCAGAACATCGACATTATCATGTACATAGTTAATTTCGTCCAGGCGTCTTTATGTAAAAAATGCGTCAATTCATGCAGTAAAATGTTCTTAAGTTCACTATCTGAAAACAAAATATCCGGCAGGATAATCGTTGGCTTAAAAAATCCTACGACCATTGGAGAGATGACGGCAGTGGACTTAATAATTTTTACTGGGTAGTATTTTCCGCTTTCTGCCATGATTTTATTTAGCACCGAGAGAATTTGCTCGTCCGTTGTGCAGGGAATAGCGGCCAGATTTTTATTTAAGCGAATTAATTGCACCAAGTATTTTTGAATATAGTAAAAACATCCTCCTGCCCAAATGGCAACCAATATATTGGCAATACTTACTGCTGCATTAATCCTCTCAATAACAAACAACGGTTCAGTAAAAAAAACTATAATAACCGGCAATATCACTTCCGACCGCACTACGGTTGTAATTGGGAATTCTATAGAAAACAACAACCGAAAAACGCTGACAAATACCAAGAAGATTAACGGCAGAATGCTGAAATGGATGATAAAACTGTTACGCCGTCTTATCAGTGCCACAACGGTAGTGAAAACATTGCACCATATTATGGCCATAAGAACTGAATAGACAGTAATATTCATTTTATAGTTTACCCCCATGCTGCTGCTTCACTTGCAGCGTAAACATAACAAAATTTATTTTTTCATATTATGCCTTCTCTCACGCAAAATTGCTTCCAGCTTATCCAGCGTTTCCTCGTCAAGAGCATCGTCTTTTATTAGCTCAGATACAATGTTGGAAATAGCAACGGATTTAGATTGAAGAAAAGCAGTGTTTTGCTTGATCTGTATTATTTGATATTCTTCCGGGGATATCGCGGCAGAGTATGTCCGTCCGTAATTTCTTCCGGTCTTTACAAA
>DASRMA010000196.1:0-21222 GCA_035648155.1 Desulfosporosinus sp. | reverse complement strand
AAAAATGTGGCTTCTTGATTCTTGACCCAGACTTCGTCACTCAAAGGAGGGAAACAAATGAATGACGTGAAAGTTCTAGGGGAATTTTATTTCAGTCAGTTGGCAAATAAACCGATCTGGGATGCTAAAGGGCGTCGCATTGGCCGAATGTATGATATGGCCATACGTTGGGACAGTATCTCCCCCCAAGTAACTGGCATTCGCTATGCCAAAGAGATCCCTGCCTTAATTCCCATCAAATGGGTCGTTTCCTGTGGCTCAGCTGGTCTCCGTCTAAATACCTCTTTTGATCCTCTCCTGACATGTCCGCTGCCTGATGATGAAACGTTTATTGGCAAATGGCTGTTAGATAAGCAAATAATTGACCTAGAAGGATCGAAACTTGTGCGAGTGAATGATATTGCCTTATCGTGGGTGTCCCACGGTGATCATCAATATATCGTCTTAGTTGCTGTAGATATCGGTGTACGTGGTTTATTTCGCAGGTTGGGCGTTGAGTTTCTACTAAGTCGAATCAAAAATAAATTTGTAGGTAGTCAGTACATTAAGCCATTAGAAAGCAGGACGTCATCCCTTCAACTCACCCGGGAAAAAGAACAACTTCGTCAACTTCACCCAGCAGACATTGCCGATATTATAGAAGAAATGGACTATAATCAAAGGGCTAATTTCCTAGATGCCCTCGATTCTCAACAAGCAATCGATGCCTTAACCGAAATGGAATTGGATACCCAGGTTGAAATGATTAATCAGATGGATGAGGACAAGGCATCTGATATTCTAGAAGAGATGCCTGCTGACCAAGTCGCTGATATTTTAGGCGAGTTGTCCTCTGAGAAGTCTGAAGAACTTCTTCGCTTAATGGAATCTGATGATGCTGAAGATGTTCGGGAGTTAATGCAGTATGAGGACGACACCGCCGGTTCTCTTATGACGACCGAATATGTCGGTTTACCGTTCTGGCTAACCGCCGACCAAGCTATTGATGAACTAAGAAGACTAGCTCCCGAAGCGGAAACCATTTATTACCTTTATGTGGTGGATGAACAAGAAATCCTCGAAGGAGTTCTTTCTCTACGAGAACTGATCATTGCTTCCCCTGAGACTCCTTTAAAAGCTTTGATGCATACCAAAATTGTGAAATTATCCCCCTATGATGACCATGAAAAGGTGACCGACATTATTCACAAATATGGTTTACTGGCGGTTCCTGTCGTCAATGATCAAGATCAAGTCTTAGGAATCATCACTGTTGATGACGTCTTGGAGTTATTAATGCCAGATCACCCACGTGTAGAAAACCACACTACCTTGATCGCACGACGCCTTCAGGCAAAGGGAGTGCGTAGAGAATGAACATTAAAGAGCGATTCGCCCTATTCTTTGCCGTTATGGGTCCAGGAATCGTTACTGCTTTTGCTGATAATGATGCTGGTGGAATAGCTACTTATGCAGCCGCTGGTGCTAAGTATGGCTATTCTCTCATCTTCGTCATGCTTATCAGCACTGTACTCTTAGCTATTGCCCAAGAGATCTCCGCACGCACAGGGGCTGTAACCGGTCGCGGTCTCTCAGACTTAATTCGAGAACAATACGGGGTGAAGTGGACTTTCTTCGCCATGAGCGTCCTCTTGATTGCCAATCTGGGGACCACTGTTTCCGAGTTCTCGGGGATTGCAACGAGCTTCGAAATCTTTGGGGTTAACAAGTATATCTCCGTACCAGCCATGGCGGCTCTGATCTGGTGGCTTGTCATTAAAACAGATTATGGGAAAATGGAGAAAATACTTCTGCTCCTTTGCTTGACTTTTTTCAGTTATGTCATCTCTGGGATTATGGTCAACCCCCCCTGGCCTGAAGTCTTTGTCCAATCAATTACCCCTACGTTTTCCGGAACCCCAGCATTTTTACTAATGGCGATAGGGGTGATTGGGACAACCATTACTCCCTGGGGACAATTCTATGTCCAATCGTCAGTAGTTGATAAGGGCATCACTGCCAAAGATTATCGTTATACACGCTGGGATGTCCTTATTGGGACGTTTTTCACTGGTTTCATTGCTTTTTTCATCATTGTATCCTCTGCAGCAACTCTCTTCGCTAACAAGATGCCCATTGAAACAGCAAAAGATGTCGCCTTGGCGTTAAAACCATTGGCCGGGGAATATGCCAGTCTGCTATTTGGCTTTGGCTTGCTCGGTGCATCTATGCTGGCAGCGTTTGTACTTCCCTTAAGCACCGCTTACGCCGTCTGTGAAGCCTTTGGCTTTGAACACGGCATTAGTAAATCACATAAAGAAGCCCCTGTGTTCTTTGGGCTTTATACTGTCCTCATCGTTTTAGGTGCAGCCATCGTCTTATGGCCCAATTTATCCTTGTATAACGTCATGTTGACAACCCAAGTAGTGAATGGCGTATTATTGCCTCCCATTCTCATCTTCATGGTCCTGATCGCTAGCAAGAAAAGCATTATGGGTGAGTATGTAAATACAAAGTTTTTCAATGTTATTGCGTGGGCCTTCACTTTTATCTTAATTATTTTAACTTTACTTTTGCTTATATCAACCTTATTCCCACATTACTTTAAGTAATATTTTTGATCTTACAATTTTTGGTCATGATGCAATCCAACACTGAATTTGGTCATTGTATTAAGCGTTCATCAACTTAAAAAACGGGTTCAGAATTCCGTTAAGGCAATTCTGAACCCGTTTTGATTTCATATGGAGCGGACGACGAGATTCGAACTCGCGATCCTCGGCTTGGGAAGCCAATACTCTACCGCTGAGCCACGTCCGCAAGATAAACCAAGGTTGTACCCGCTAGCCCTATCAAGACTACCAAGCTTCCTTATACCACAAAGTGAATTATAAAGGTAAAGATCTGATATGTCAACTCTAACTGTTGATGCAATGATCGATTAATAAACATTTTACGGGGCCGTTAATAATGCTATACTAACTGGGAGTCTTTATTGATACAAAAGCTTTGGCATTTTCTGAGGACAAAAATTTCTAGAGGTGAGATTGTGGATTTAAAAAAGCCGTACTGTAGGCGATGTATTCACCTTTATACGACTTGGGATAAGCATTTCCCCTATGGCTGTAAAGCCATGTCGTTTAAAAGTGGTAGGTTACCCTGTGAGATGGTTAGACAATCGTCAGGGCAGGAATGTTTAGCCTATGTTAAAAAGCTTTCGCAATGACTTGCGAAAGCTTAGATTTACTGGAATGAGATTCACTATAAATGGTGCCTCAGGACGGAATCGAACCGCCGACACGAGGATTTTCAGTCCTCTGCTCTACCGACTGAGCTACCGAGGCGTAATCGATGTTTGATGTTCGAAGTTCGGTATTCGATCGAGTGCATAACCTTCACCGTCTTCCATATACGAACTTAGATTATGAGTGCTGGTTGAAATACTTGTCGAACCTCGTGCTTCGAACTTCGTACTTCGAGTTTGGTGACCCGTACGGGATTCGAACCCGTGTAACCGCCGTGAAAGGGCGGTGTCTTAGACCGCTTGACCAACGGGCCGTTCTTCAGGGATGGTGAGCCATCGATGACTTGTACGTGGGGCACTCAACTGAAAACCAAGCACTTATTAAATCACACTCACAAACATGAATACTACACGAGATTGTGATTCGTGTCAAGTAATCTTTAGTATATTACAAATATATATATTAAATTTTTTTAAGGATTGTTGTAATTCATCGGCCATTTCAGCTAAAACTTGGCTGGAGGAGGCAATTTCCTCAACTGAGGCCGACTGCTCCTCCGTTGCCGCAGATATTGTCTGTGTCTGACCTGTAATATCCCAGCTAGTCTCATATATATCGGAAACAGAAATCGCCATAATTCATTTGGTGGGCGAATAAAAAAATACAGTAGTAAACGTAAACCGTTTACTACTGTATTTACAGTACTATATAGATCGTAGAAAAACTTGCACGCATGTCTTCTGAAAATGGTGAGCCATCCGCGACTCGAACGCGGGACACCCTGATTAAAAGTCAGGTGCTCTAGCCAACTGAGCTAATGGCCCAAATAATTACACCACGAATACAAATACTACACTAAAGTGCTACATGTGTCAAGAAAATTGCTCAAATTCCATTATATTTAATTTAGATCCGCTAACCTTCCAGAACCAAGATACACTTAGACGGCCTAGTCACAAAGAGTAATATAAATTAGAGCTTCAACCGCATATGTCGCATAGAAGCCCTAAAGCATGCACCTAAGGCCCGAAATCTAAGGATCTAAAAGATCTCGCCACGTACTATGGTTTGTTCGCGTCCTGGGCCAATTGCGACCAACGTAGCAGGTACACCCGTCAGCTCTTCTATTCGAGAAATATAATTTTTCGCGGCCTGAGGTAGATCCTCAAAGCGACGAACATCCGTTAAGTCTTCATTCCAACCGGGCATTTCCTCATAAACAGGCTGCGATAGCTTAAAAAGCTTTTGACTTTGTGGGAATTCCTGAATAACTTCTTCCCCTACTCTATATCCAATGCATATTTTCAGTGTATCGAACCCTGTAAGGACATCAAGCTTAGTAATAGCGAAATCAGAAATACCACTCACTCTCACAGCATAGCGAGCAATGACCGCATCAAACCAGCCACAGCGACGTGCTCGTCCCGTGGTGGTTCCAAATTCGTGTCCATTAGCGCGCATTTTTTCTCCGGTCTCATCCAGAAGTTCTGTTGGGAAAGGACCTTCGCCTACTCGTGTCGTATACGCTTTTATTACTCCTACCACGCGATCAATACGGGTTGGACCGACACCTGCTCCAATGCAGGCTCCCCCTGCAATTGGATTAGAAGACGTCACATACGGGTATGTCCCATGATCAATGTCCAGCAAAGTCCCTTGAGCGCCTTCGAAAAGAACTTTTCCTCCCGAGCGAATACTTTGGTCTATAACTAGTGAACTGTCGGTCACCATCGAACGAAGTTGTTCTGCATAACCCAAGTAGTTATCATAGATTTCATCAAATTCAAGAGCTTCATGGCCATAGACCTTCACAAACAAGTTATTCTTCTGAACTAAATTGCTGCGCAACTTGTCAGCAAACTCATCCTTATCCATGAGATCAATAATGCGAATTCCAATCCGAGAGGCCTTATCCATGTAGCACGGACCTATACCACGCTTCGTAGTACCAATTTTATGCTCACCGCGCGCTTCTTCTTCTAAACCATCAAGAACCTGGTGGTAGGGCATAATAACATGAGCATTGCTACTGATCAGCAATTTACCCATCTTAACTCCCCGCTTCTCAAGGTAACCAAGTTCCTCCAATAAAACCTTTGGATCAATCACAACCCCATTACCAATGACACAGGTCTTGTCTGAATAAAGGATTCCCGAAGGAATCAGGTGAAGTTTAAACTCTTCTCCATCCGCAACAACAGTATGACCAGCATTATTACCACCCTGGCAACGGACAACGACGTTGGCCTTTTTGGCTAGGAAGTCCGTGATCTTACCTTTTCCTTCGTCTCCCCATTGAGAACCAATTAATATCACAGCAGCCATTTGATTATTCCTCCTATCTTTATAATCCAAGTCGCTTAAAAATATCATCAACGTGCCCAAGGTGATATTTTAAATCAAACAAGCCATTAATCTCTTCTCTGGTCAGATAGTTTACTACCCGAGCGTCCGCTGAAATGACTTCAATGAAATCATGTCCCTTATCCCACGCTTCAAAGGCGTCTTGTTGAACCCAAGTATACGCCTCTTCTCTCATGCATCCGTGTTCTACTAAAGCCAATAGTACTCGTTGGGAAGACGTCAGTCCAAACGTTTTCTGCAGATTTCGTTTCATCTGATCCTCACGGATCTTAAGTCCAGAAATCACCCAAGTCATTTGGCGGAGCATATGATCCAATATAATGCAGCTGTCGGGCAGTATGATCCGTTCCACAGAGGAATGTGTCATATCCCGTTCGTGCCAAAGAGCGATATTTTCCATAGCCGCCAAGGCATTACCCCGCAGAAGTCGCGACATTCCCGCTACCTGTTCACAAATGATTGGATTACGCTTATGCGGCATTGCCGAGGATCCTTTTTGGCCCTCAGCAAAAGGTTCTTCAACTTCCAAAATATCTGTTCGTTGTAAATTGCGAATCTCAGTAGAAATTTTCTCGAGTGAACCGCCGATTAAGGCCAGAGTGGTCATGAAATGTGCATGCCGATCGCGTTGCAAGATTTGATTACTAATAAGAGCTGTTTTTAACCCTAAGAAATTACAAACGGCCTCTTCCACAATAGGCGCAACGTTCGCATACGTTCCCACCGCCCCTGAAATCTTTCCGACACTTACTGATGCAATGGCTTGATCAAGACGTTCATCTTGACGATCGATTTCTGCTATCCACAAGGCCAGCTTCAAGCCAAAGGTCAGCGGTTCAGCATGGATCCCGTGAGTTCGGCCAACCATCACTGTATATTTACTCTCCAAGGCTCTGATGACCAAGGCGTCTCGCAATGCTCCAAGGTCTCTCTTCAACAAACGCCCTGAATCTCTTAAGACAAGGCTTAGCGCCGTATCCTTGACATCTGAAGAGGTCAAGCCAAGATGAAGGAATTTCCCTGCTTCCCCTATTTCCTCCACAACCGCTTGCAAAAAAGCGATTAGATCATGGCGCACGACTGCCTCAATCTCCAAGACCCTCTTTGGGTTGACTTTTGCTTTAGCACGGATCTCTTTCATAGCTACTTGAGGTATCTCTCCCCGCTTTGCCATAACTTCAGCGACCGCTAGTTCAACTTCCAACCAGCGTTCATATTCATATCCGTCCTGCCATAACTTGCCCATTTCAGGGTGAGTATATCTATCGAGCAAATCCTTCGCCCCCTGACTTAGTCACAATATCTCGAGCCACAACAACACCGGTCGCGGACGCCTGCATCAATCCTCTCGTAATGCCCGCTCCGTCCCCGATAGTATATAACCGGGGAATTGCTGTCTCAAAGTTAGCGTCAACTTTGACTTTAGAAGAATAGAATTTAACCTCAGCCCCATATAGCAAAGTATTTCTCGAATACATGCCAGGCGCAATTTTGTCGAATGCCTTTAGGGTTTCAATTAAGGAAGTCAAGTACCTTGCAGGCAATACATAACTCAGGTCTCCTGGAACTGCAGAAAGAAGCGTCGGTATAGTCGTCGACCTACGGAGACGGCTTTCAGTCGTTCTCCTACCCTTGAGAAGGTCTCCCAAACGCTGAACCATTACGCCACCACCTGTCAACATGTTCGCTAGCCGGGCAACATATCTCCCATACTCAATCGGTTGATGAAATGGCTCTGTGAAACGAGTTGAAACCAATAAAGCGAAGTTTGTATTTTTAGTTTTTTTCGCGGGATCAGCATAGCTATGCCCATTCACCACGGCAATGCCCCCATCGTAGTGTTCCTCAGAAACAACACCGCCCGGGTTAACACAGAAGCTGCGTGTTTTTAGGTCGTAAGTATCCGAATAATAAACCAGCTTCGCTTCATATAGGTCCCTCGTTAAATGATCCATGATGGAGTTTGGTACTTCAACACGTACACCGATGTCCACTTCATTATTCTCTGTCACTAAACCTAAACGAATACTCTGCTCAGCGAGCCAACTTGCCCCCCCTCTACCTGGGGCAGCAACTACATATTTTGCAAACACCTCATCCAGTTCAACCTCGTCCCGACGTTTAATAGTTGCCCCTATCGCGCCTTCTGGTCCGGCTAAAACATCCTCTACTTCAGCAAGTTCCCAAAAGGTTGTGTTTGTTTTGTTCATGAGATGCTCATACATACCTTTTAACACATCATAAGCTAATTCGGTTCCCAAATGACGTACTGGGCAATGAATCAGCTGGATATTGTAACGGGATGCCTCGTATTGAAGTTCTTCAACCCTACGGGTATCTAATCCATACACTTTCTCCTGAGCTCCGAACCTTCGATAAATCGAATCCGCATAATCAATGAGTTTCTGCGCTTGCTCTTCTTTCATATATTCGGTTAGACGTCCACCGACTGCAGGACTCAAAGATAATTTCCCATCACTGAAGGCCCCTGCTCCAGACCACCCTCTGGTGATAGCGCAAGGATCACACCCAACACAGACTCCCGTCGCGCGGGCAGGGCACTTTCGCTTCTCGATCGTACGTCCTTTATCTACAATAAGAATCTTTAACTCCTTATTGTTCTTTGATAACTCTAAGGCAGTAAAAATCCCTGCCGGCCCAGCGCCTATGATTAAGACATCTACTTCATGTTTCAATTGTATACCCTCCTAGAGCTGTTTTCTTTTACCCACCGGTAAAGAACCTCTAGCCACAAACAAATTAATCTTAACAATCCTCCCCCGCCTTGTCAATCCAATTATCGAACATTAGCTAATAATATACATAAAACATTCGATAGAAGTGTAACGGGGTACCACTCCTACTTATAGAAGTGGGAGTCTAACGATAGAAAGAAATAAGTAATCCCCCAGCGCACGTATTTGGCAAGGAGATTACTTTAAGCAGTTTGATGTTGACGCTCAAGGTTTACAAACTTGGTAAATTCTTTAAGGAAGCCCAATTCAACGGTTCCTACTGGGCCATTTCGGTGTTTTGCAATAATTATCTCAGCAATGCCTTTCTTCTCGGATTCAGGATTATAATACTCATCCCGATATATAAAGGAAATCACATCTGCATCAGCTTCAATTGCCCCAGATTCTAACAAATCCGACATAATCGGCCGTTTGTCCTGGCGTTGCTCAACGCCACGATTAAGTTGTGACAAAGCAACGACCGGGATTTTCAACTCTCGAGCAATCCCTTTGAGAGTTCTGGAAATCTGAGCCACCTCTTGCTGTCTGCTTTCTGTCTTTTTACCTTTACCACCAACTGACAATAACTGCAGATAATCGATCACGATCAACCCCAAATTTTGTTCCACTTTTAGGCGACGGGCCTTTGAACGGAGCTCGACTAAGGTTATACCCACCGTATCATCGATAAAGATTGGCGCATCCGAAAGAGGACCTACCGCTCTCGTTAACTTCGCCCAATCTGTATCGAGTAATTCTCCTGTCCTTACGCGCTGTTGATCAACCATCGCTTCCCCACAAAGCATCCGCTGCACCAACTGCTCTTTGGACATTTCCATGCTAAAAATGGCAACGGGAACCTTAGCACGTACTGCCGCATTTTGGGCCATGTTTAAGGCCAAGGCCGTTTTTCCCATGGATGGCCGTGCCGCAATAATCACTAAATCCGTAGACTGCCACCCAGATGTTATCCGGTCTAGTTCTGTGAAAAAGGTAGGCACACCCGTAAGATTTCCTTTATTAGCATATAAAAATTCAATTTTTTCAAAGGTCTCTAGTAAGACGTCTCGAATGAAGCTAAACCCATCCTTCACGCGGCGACGAGAAAGGTCAAGGATCATTTTTTCTGCTTCTTCTAGGAGAACATGCGCCTCTTCCCCTGGCTCATAACCCCGCTCTAAGATACCGCTTGTTGCTCGGATGAGCTGACGGAGTAGAGCCTTCTCTGTCACTAGATTAGAATAATATTCCACATTCGCCACTGAAGGGACGGACCTGGCAATCGCAGAAATCGTTGCAATTCCGCCCACCTGTTCTAGACGTCCTTGCTGACGCAAAACTTCTGCAACACTAACTAAGTCAATTGGATCTCCTTTTTCGAAAAGATCTCGTATTGCGGAAAAAATCAAGCGGTGATTATCCCTGTAAAAGTCTTCCGGTTGAAGCATTTCAAAGACAGAACTTCCGACCTCCGGTTCGAGCATCATCGCACCTAAGACGGCCTGTTCGGCTTCTAAATTCTGTGGTGGAACTTTTAGCAGTTCCATATTTTCTCTCCTCCCGGTCGTAACGGCTCTCTAAAACACGTGTTTCATAGCCTCTTCGATCGTACTAACTCCCACCACTTCGATACCATGCAAACTCTGAGGAATATCCGCTATATTTTCTAGTGGAATTAACACCTTGCGAACGTCTACCTGCTTTGCTCCGAAAATCTTTTCGTATATGCCCCCAACAGGTTTTACCTTACCCTGAATGGAAATTTCCCCTGTAACCGCAACATCTTGAAGCAGCGGTTGCTTTTTCAAGGCGCTATAAATAGCTAGTGTTGTGGCCAAACCCGCTGATGGACCATCGATTTTAGCTCCGCCTATTACATTGACATGCACATCGTAATTGTGTAGATCTTCGCCCGTCAGTTCACGAATGACGGCAGTAGCATTAAATACAGCATCTCTTGCCATACTTCCAGCCGTTTCATTAAACCGAGACGTCCCTTTGCCAGCTCGCCCAGCAAAAGTGATCGCTTCGATCTCCAACACTGAACCCAAAAAACCAGATACCCCCAGTCCAAGGATTCTTCCAATTTCCAAGCCAGGTTGGACTTTTCTGAAAATATAGGGAGTAAGTCGGGCTGTGCGTAAGACTTCATAAACATCAGCACTTGTCACTCTGACGTTTTCTTCATCCGGGTTACGATACCTTGCTAGACCGTAGGCATCAGTCAGGATACTATTTGCTTTCCGTCCTTCAATCACATATTCACTAATAATTTCGGGAACATTGTCATCTAATACCACCTCAAGTTTTTGGGCGGCTTGACGTATTATGTGCTGAACATCTCCCGGCTCAAGAGGCACAAAGAAGACTTCTGAACAGCGAGAACGAAGAGCTGGATTGAGTTCTGCCGGATCCCGCGTTGTGGCTCCGACAAGAACAAAATCTGCTGGTGCGCCCTCATCAAACAGCTTTTTTATCCACAGAGGAACATGAGAGTCACTCGGATCATAATACGACGAATCAAAGGATACTTGCTTATCTTCGAGCACTTTAAGTAGCTTATTTAGAAGCAAGGGATCCATTTCCCCTATTTCATCAATAAAGAGAATACCCCCATGAGCCTCGCTCACTAGTCCCATTTTTGGTTCCGGTATGCCTGTTTCTGCCAAGTCATGTTTAGCCCCTTGGTATATCGGATCATGAACCGATCCCAGAAGAGGATTAGTCGACTCTCTTGGGTCCCACCTGAGAGTCGTGCCATTCACTTCGATAAACGGCGCATCTTTAGCAAAGGGAGAATGAGGGTGGTTCTTAACCGCTTCTAAAGCGACTCGAGCTGCCGAAGTCTTACCAACCCCAGGAGGACCATACATCAGAATATGTTGAGGATAGGGGGTTGCTAGCTTGGCAAGTAAGGCTTGCATAGCATCTTCTTGTCCTTTGATTTCGTCTACAGTCTGAGGACGCAATACATCAAACGCAGAACGCTTTAGCGATATGGTTTTCATCTTTTCAAGAATGGCTAGCTTTTTGAGCGTTTGAGCATTTTCCGGTCCTGACGTCTCTTGCAGGACTTGAATCTTAATCTCTTTTACATATTCCTCATGCCGTTCTTGCATCTTTTCTGTAACAACACGTTCCAGCCGTTCTTCCACAGAACGTCGGGCAATTAGTTCCGCAATTTGTTCCTCAATTTCATCTAAGAGCTGTGGAATTTCCTCCATCTTCGGAATCTTCTGGACAGTAGGATCATCAGAAACAATTTTGCGTAATCCAGCAACACGTTCAACGAGTTCATCGGAACGCATAAGCTTAAGTGCTTCTAGTTTACTAGCCTTTAATACTAGCATATCTGCGCCATGATAATTTGAAAGCAGGACATATAGTGTCTCGACTTCACGACTCCACGCTTCTTCATCGTGCAACCGATCGCTGAGATTCTCATGCTTTAACCATTTTGTCAAAATCCCTTTCATCAGGGGTCCCCTTTCATGGTACCTGGTTTCTAAGTAGGTTCCTTATGAGGCAAAAACATGGACCTTTAGAATTGCGATTACATCATGATAAATTTTTACATGAACCTCATAATTTCCCAGAGCTTTAATCGGTTCCTTTAATTCAAGCTTTCGTTTATCCACTTCAACCCCATGCTGTTTTCTTAAAGCGTCAGCAATTTCCTTACTGGTTACTGAGCCAAACAAACGCCCGCCTTCACCTGTCTTCGTTTTGACTTCAATTAGTAGAGCATTAAGTTTAGCTGCTAATTCAACTGCAACTTCCTTTTCTTTTTCCTTGCGGCGATCTTCCAGCGCTTTCTTATGTGTAATATCCTGAATGTTTCCTGTAGTTGCTTCAATCGCTAACTTTTTAGGGAAAAGAAAGTTACGGGCATACCCATCAGCAACTTCAAGAACCTGCCCCTTTTTACCGGATCCTTTGACATCTGCTTGAAGAACAACCTTCATGTGAATTCCTCCTTACGATTCTTCTGGTAGACGACGAAAATTAAAAACTAGGTCAAACAGTCCAAACATTACTAAAGTAACGACACTGAAGAAGAAATTAATAAAGCTAGCAATAATTAAAGCGTATTTTAAAAAACGAGGCATCCTTGAGGATTGCAACAAACTAACAAATAGGCAAACACCTAACACTAAGGTTAATGCTCCGTAAACAACCATCAAATTAATGCCTATTGCACGAAGACCTGTCAAAGTAAATTGATCACCTAAAAGATAGAAGGCAATACCTAACACTGCACCCCAAACTGCGTACCAAGGCAAACGCCAACGCGTTATCGGAATCCGTCCGCCCTCTTCATTGAACCAGATTCTCACAAAATAAAAGACAACCCCAAACTCAATGAGTGCTACCAGCGCAGCAAAACTAGGAAGAATTAAAGAATAAACGTGAATTCCTTGTTGTAATAAATCTCGAACCTGCACCTCAGTGATTCCCTGTTGCTGCAGCATCGACAGCATTCCAGAAGCTTGGTACTGTTGAATTGACGTGTTAATCAGGTCACTCGTGGCTAAGGCACTAAATCCTTGCTCCATGAACGAAAGAGTAGGTATGGCCCCTAACACTGCAGCCACCGCAGCACTCCAGAAAAAAGTCACACGTACTGGCCAGCCCTTATGCCAACCATAAATACCTAATAACCCAGCCAGGGGGACGAGGCTTATCAAACTGAATGCGGTTGCTCCAAAAAAAATCAATGGTGCAGCATAACCAATCAACAGAGACAACGTAGCAATACGCAAACCTCTTCGACGACCCACCAGAAACACTGCGAGTAACATGAGTGCTACCCAGATAAAACCCCACGTTTCCAAAGCGATTCCCAACCAGGGAAAAGCCAATAGGATACCCCCCGCTAAATAGTTCAAAGCATCTTCATCTCTTAACAACATGATAATAATTCTCCTATGCTCAGTCTTCAGGGGCAAGATAGCTTAAAAGTAAGCTCAAATCTCCCCAATGCTTTTCAAGATTCATTTCATCTGTGCTTTTCATGCCTTCAAGACGTTGTAACAGCATGCGATCCAGACGGGAAAAATCAAAACCCAACCGCCTTGAAAGTAAATAACTCATCCCAATAATATCCGCCAGCCCCTGTATCATCTCATCCTCTGACCCACTTAGTGTCCCATGTTGGATAAGCCACTGTGCCTGAATTAGATTGACCTTTAGTTCATCAATGGCCCTTAAGCCCTTGACAACATCAACTTCAAAATTTTCCAGGGTTGCCCCCTCCTAAAGTCCATTTTCTAAAAAATGCAGATGCCTTATGAGACAGACTGCACTATGCAATACAATTCGTGATACCCGGGCAAATCTCCTGCACCTAAGTTGAATGAAAATCTAACCATAACGCGCAAAATAAACTTGAAAAATAGAAAAGGGGAGCTCTCGCTCCCTTTTGCTTACTCAATACTATATGGCAACAAGGCAATACTTCGGGCTCTTTTGATACATAATGTCACTTGTCGTTGGTGCATTGCACAGTTTCCTGAAATACGTCGTGGCAATATTTTACCACGATCGGTTACATACTTACGTACTTTGTGCGTTTCTTTGTAATCCATAGACACAACTTTATCCACACAAAAGCTACATACCCGCTTACGTGGGCGACGTCCTCGTTCACGTTTCATACTAATTCTCCCCTTCCTATATCAAAATGGGATGTCATCATCCAAATTAACTTCATGTCCAAACGAGCCTTTTTCTCTTGAAGAGGGTGCTTCTATTTTCCCGTCTCCGCTGTCTTTAGGACTTAGAAACTGAACATTTTCACCAATGATTTCTGTAACCCAGTGTTTTTGGCCGTCCTTATCATTGTAAGTTCTAATTTGGATTCGTCCATCGATTGAAGCAAGCTTTCCTTTGGCAAGATAATTAGCGCAAAGTTCAGCAAGTTGCTTAAACACAGAGCATGAAAAGAAGTCTGTTTCCTTTTCACCTTGAGCATTTTTAAAATTTCGTTCAACTGCTAACGTAAAGTTCGTTACTGCTACACCATTTGGAGTATAGCGCAGTTCAGGGTCTTTGGTTAAACGGCCTATTAAAATGACCCGATTTAACATGTGATCCCCACCGTCCTTTTAGTTTTCTTTTCTAACTGTCAGGAAACGGATGACATCTTCGGAAATCTTCATAACCCGTTCGATTTCCTGGGATGTTCGGCCTTCGCCTTCAAAGTTCATCAAGATGTATTGGCCTTCTTTGTAATCTTCGATTTCATAAGCCAACCGTCGCTTACCCCATTTTTCGACCGTCAAGTTATCGCCGCCATTGGTGGCTACGAGCCCACTTAAACGATCAACCAGTGCTGTGGTTGCTTCCTCATCGAGATCTGGTCGGATGATATAAAGTAATTCGTACGCTTTCATATTTGCACCTCCCCCCGGACTAAACGGCCCCGTTAAACGGAGCAGGGAATATTTAGTCTAACAAGCTAAAATTATACCACTATATTTTCTGAAAAGCAAGGAAACCTCTTAAACATTGAACCGGAAATGAACAATGTCTCCGTCACGCATAATATATTCTTTTCCTTCCAAGCGGACTAAGCCTTTATCCTTGGCACCAGTCATTCCATTATTTGCAACGAAATCGGTATACGCCACAACCTCAGCCCGAATAAATCCGTGTTCAAAATCCGTATGGATTACCCCTGCAGCTTGAGGAGCCTTAGTAGCTTGATGAATTGTCCAAGCTTTGGCTTCTATAGGACCTGCTGTAAAAAATGTCATAAGGCCTAGTAAATGGAAGGCAACCCTAATTAGATGGTCTAATCCTGACTCCTCAAGCCCTAGATCTTGTAAGAAGAGTTCCTTCTCATCATCTTCAAATTCTGCAATCTCCGCTTCAATTTGTGCACAAATCACAACGGCTTCTGCACCCTCCTCCGCCGCGATCGCCATTACTTGTTGAACATAGGGATTATCAGCGGCCGTAGACAAACCTTCTTCACTTACATTCGCAACATAAAGCATCGGTTTTAGCGTCAAAAGCGAAAAGCCTTTAAGAATTACTCGTTCCTCTTCCGTATAAGTCAGAAAACGAGCTCCTTTTCCCTGATTAAAGACTTCCTTTAATCGTTCCAAAAGGGCTACTTCGCCTTGAGCCTTTTTATCTCCCGCTTTAATGTGTTTAGATGAACGATCTGTTCGTTTCTCCACGCTCTCCATGTCTGCTAAGACTAACTCAAGATCTATCGTCTCAATATCCCGTTTAGGGTTAACGTTTCCCTCGACGTGGATCACATTCTCGTCTTCAAAGCAACGTACAACATGCACAATGGCATCGACTTCACGGATATGGGATAGAAATTTATTTCCTAATCCCTCTCCTTTGCTCGCTCCCTTTACAAGTCCCGCAATATCCACAAACTCAACGGTAGCTGAAACAATCTTCTTGGGATGAACCATATCCGCTAGTATTTGCAAACGGGAATCAGGCACTTCTACCATGCCTACATTTGGTTCAATCGTGCAGAATGGGTAATTTGCAGCCTCTGCACCAGCTTGGGTAATCGCATTAAACAAGGTTGATTTACCGACATTTGGCAACCCAACAATACCTGCATGTAATGTCATGCTTTTCCTCCTCTTTATACACAGACAAGCTATCTTTACAGATTATATGTGATGTTTTGCGACTCTGCAAACCCTAATTTCACTCAGCCTGCAATAAAATATCCTTTAAATTGCGTTCGAGTTTGATTCGGGGAATCCAGGCTTGATGTTGGCAGCCTAAGCACTGAATTCGGAAGTCCATGCCCGTTCGCATCACTTTCCAATCTACGCTTCCACAAGGGTGCGGTTTTCGAAGACGAACAATATCTCCTACCTTTAGAATCATCTCTTGGCTCCCCCTATTAGTGGTTCGAAGTTCGAAATTCGTGGTTCAAATATTGAATATCTCTCTTCGCTTCGCACATTTTAACGTACTTCATCATCTTTGGTTGGAACCCTTCATGGGATCGTCATAATAACGCCATTTGTGTAAACCGCCTTTTTCCGTACTTTTATCTAATCGTAAGACTCCCACTTCTATAAGCGGGGGTGTTCTACGTCGCTTCAGTGGGGGTAGAATCCCCTACTGAAGTTTCGATGTTCAGCTTAAGCTGAACGAGTTCACTTTCCGTCATATGCCAAAAAAGCGTGATACCCTCGCGTCATCATGACCACATCTGCAACTGATGATATCTCCCAGGGAGCATGCATGCTAAGGATACCTACACCGCAATCCAATACTTCCATTCCGTAAATTGCCATATACTGAGCTATCGTTCCACCGCCGCCCTGGTCAACTTTTCCTAACTCAGCAGTTTGCCATGAGACCTTGGCCTCATCAAAAATTCTCCGAACCTCTGCAATAAACTCGGGGTTCGCATCACTTGACCCTGATTTGCCTCGAGAACCAGTATATTTACTCATTACCACACCCCGGCCCAAGAAAGCTGAATTCCGTTTGTCCATAACCTCTGCATAATTAGGATCATATCCAGCGGTGACGTCCGCCGAAAGAGCTTTGGCTAGGGCCATCGCGCGTCGAACCATCAATCCGTCATAAGTTCCATTTTGCAAGGTAATAAGTTCTGCCACAAAGTTCTCCAAATAACGTGCTTTCATGCCGGTATTGGAATCACTGCCAATCTCCTCTTTATCTGCAAATAGAACAATCGTCGTCCACTCCGGTTGCTCTATCTCTTCAATTGCCTTCCAGGCAGCAAAGGAACAGACTCGGTCATCTTGCCCATATCCAGCAATAAAACTTTTATCTAATCCCGCGTAACGTGCCTTCCCGGCAGGTACAACTTCTAATTCTGAGCTAACAAAGTCGTCTTCTTCTATCCCATATTTATCTTTCAATAAACGGAGAATAGCCAATTTCACACGCTCTTCCCCATCCTCATTGGAAGGATCATGTCCAATTAATAGGTTTAATCCTTCCCCAGTAATGGCCTCGTGCAATTTCTTGTCATTCTGATCTTTTGCTAAATGCGGAAGCAAGTCAGTAATTGTTAAAATAGGGTCTTCATCCGCTTCCCCAACTACGATTTCAATTTTATGACCATCCCGCAAGATAACGACCCCATGAAGAGCCAGAGGCAGCGCAGTCCATTGGTATTTCTTAATCCCCCCATAATAATGTGTTTTTAGAAAAGTTAATCCTTCTTCTTCGTAAAGAGGGCGTTGTTTTATGTCTAATCGGGGAGCATCGATATGTGCTGCCACTAATCGAAAACCTTCGTTTAGCGGTCGGATACCCGCTATCCCTAAAATGCCAGCTTTGCCTCTTACTGCCAGACTGACTCTTTGCCCAGGTTTAAAGCCCTTCAACTCACCCAGCGCTATAAAGCCTGCTTTTCTGGCCCATTTTTCTAAGAGCTGCCAAGATTCCCGCTCAGTCTTTCCTTCACTGAGAAAGGCCAGGTAATCAGCCATCGCTTGACGTTCCTTCTCGGACATTACAAGGTTATCCCACGCTAATTTCACTTTTTTAGAACTCATTAAATAATCGCCTCTACTTCCTAAAAATTAATTCAAGGATGACAATGTCACCTACCATTAAGTCTTCTTCTTATGTATTAGAACCAAACCCCTTGGCTCTGTGATAGTGGTTCAATAAGTCTTTGACTGAGTTGGGCTGTAAACACTTGATCCAAGGCACGAAAGATCTCTACCAAATTAGGATAGAAGGTCGAGTTCTGAATGAGCGCATTAACACTTCCACCAAAGCCCAATTGCAGAAGAGGCGAAAACAGCCCTGCCATAACAGAGATAACAATAAGTGCACTTAACCCTCCAAACACAAGACCCCCTCCACGATTCAAGGATCCGCCCCAACTGCCAAAGGGGCGAAGAAGCGTAGAAATCAATATCTGTATAAGAAACACCACAAGGTAAAAGACACATCCAAAAGCGATTAGACTTAATATCCGTTCTGTAAACATCCCTGCCAAACGATGTGTCACTTGCTCAAGGGCTTGAGACATCTGGACTCCCGGTACAGTCTCAAATAAACTGCGCCATTCTGGTGGCAATGCCCCTAAAATATTACCTAATGCTTGATGTTGTATAGAAGAGGCTTTGGCCTGAACAGCGGGAAGTATTGCTTTATAGATCACAGGTTCTAGCCATTCCTGCAGTGGAACGTATTGTTCTACCCAGTGAAGTGCTACCATGTATTTCCAGGACGCTACTAAAAATCCCACAATACTACTCAAAAAGTTTACGATGCTAGATATTAAACCTCTTTGATAACCATGTAAAGCACCTAATAAAATAAATCCTAAAATAAGAATATCAATAAGATTCATATATTACCCCCATATTATTAAATTAGTCGCGTCAACCTGGGAATAGTCGCGTCAACCTGGGAAACAAAAAGACAGCTTCTCGCTGCCTCGGCACAAACTTAGTTCTGATAGAAGTTTTGCACTCTATCTTAAGATTAGCTGAACCCCTTCAGGGGCTTACTGGATATTCGAACTACGAGCGACGAACTACTATTTTGGCGGGGATGCGTGCGAATCGAACACACCTCGGAACGTTCTGCGTCCCGACACACGGATTTGAAGTCCGGGAGCAGCACCAGCCACCATCCATCCCCATTGTCGACAATAATAATAACACATCCAAGGTTTTTATGAAAGCCAATACTTAGAACACAGACAATTATTAGTGAACTCGTTCAACTAAAGATTAAAGAATTAGGTATATATTTCCATTATTATGTGCACAATATCAATAGTTACATGTATTCGAACAAATAATGATAGGGGGTAGAAAAATGGATCGCTCCGATATCTTATTCTCTGATTTATCAAATGATCAAATTGAAGAGGTTAAAGCTTTAGAAACTAAATTTAACGTCCCTCGTACAAAGGCCCAAGAAACCGTCTTAATTGCTTATGCCAATCCAAGAGGCTAATGACAATTAAGATCAAGTTACTAGATTTTCTTCTTAAAGTGCAGGCAACTTCCTGCTAGATATTGTCTGACTATACCTTTAATCTCTAGGGCCGGCATTCTAAGACGCATCAAATGGAATCTTGCTTGTATTAATCCTTTTACGCATTCAAGTGTTAGGTCCGTTAGATGAGTACATCCCTTGTTTAAACCCACGGCCAATAGAATCTGCTTGCGTACATTACGGTTTAAGTCGATCCCCACAAGATTGCTAATTAAATTTTGTGTTTGTTTACAATCTAGGTGAGGAACACGACGGAGTTCGCCGTCCGCGGAAGTAATTTTATAACTTTCTAGGTCAACTTCGAGAGTTATGCAAAGTTCATGGTGACTATCCAGGAAAACTCCTTCAACTGTCAGCGTTTTCTCGTCTTCTGTACGAACATTTACAGTAATATTTCGGTTAAAAAGATACATTAGTCTAACTCCTCAGCTTCCTTCATTAGTCATTTCATCCTTATCTTATCTAAATAGTCTGTTTCACACAAGAGAAAAGCAATTGAATGACAATTCATTCAATTGCTTTTCTTTAGTCATTAAGTAATACTGTAGCCTTTTTGCGCTAATGATGCTTTGACTCTATCTACTTGTTCTCCCTGAAAGCGTGCGAGAATCTGGATCTGATTATCCTTAAGATGATAAACAGCTATACTGGAAATATCTACATCAAATTCTTTAATCGTCACAGCAAGGTCCAACATGACACCGCTTTTATCTTTTGTGATTATTACCACACGCTGTCCTGGGCTACGAGATCCCATAATATCCAAAAAAGCATCTAATATATCCGAACCTGTAATAATACCGACCAGCTTACCCTCATCAAGTACTGGCAATCCGCCAATTTCGTGTTCCCTCATTAGCAAAGCCGCATCCTCAAGTTGCATGTCCGGTTGACAGGTAATGACCTTCTTCACAGCTACTTCTCGGACGGGGGTTTTAGCTATGAGGTAGTTGAGTTCAAAAATGCTTAACGTCGTAGCGGGAGACGGAGAGACCTCTCGGAGATCCCCATCCGTCAAAAATCCTACCAGTTTACCCTTATCCATAACTGGTAATTTAGTAATCTTTTTGTCCCGCATGAGGGTCATAGTATCAGCGATCGATTCTTCCGGGGTCACCGTAAAAACCTGAGATGTCATAAATTGGCGAACATACATTTTTTTTTACCCCTTTCTCTTGTAAAGTTGACCCGTTGGTAAGTCTTTAGCATCTCCTATTAACTAAACCATATTCGATTCAGACCATTCAAAATCCTGCTACGAAATAAAACTGTTAGCGGGGGAACATAATCGATTTCGAAACCGACATTAAATATAAATTATTCGACAGTCTTGAAATTCAGCAAAGGGAAGGGCTATGGTTTTTAAGTTAGTCTGGTCTCCTTGGGCATTCTGATAATCAATCGTGATATTTTCGCCGTCTTTATATCCTTTAGCGGTTAACTCCTTAATTAGAGATTCTCTGATTGTATTCAGTGAAGGATGTTCCACAATCTGCAAAATACCAATTTTTATAGTCACTCCGGAGTTGTTAGAGCCCATTTTAAGCATGAAGAAAATGGAAAATATTATTTATGAAACTGTTTAAAAACGATAATGCTGGACTTTGCTCGACCGATCTGGTAATCTAAACGGCTCTTTCTCAATTAGGATGATATCATCCGGCAAGGTCACTCAATTTTAGGACATTATAGGCCTTTGTACACATATCACACCTCACAGGCTTAACTCTATAGTATATCATAATGTGAAAACCAGCAGATGTTCAGTATTCTTCATCTTATTTGAGAAAGAGCCATCTAAACTCAGCAATTATTTGGCTGGGGGTATTTCAGATGGCAGAAGCACCACTTATTAAAACATTTCGTTCCGGAGCAACGGGACTCATACTTTCTTTATGCAACGAAATTAA
>DASRMA010000195.1:0-18262 GCA_035648155.1 Desulfosporosinus sp. | reverse complement strand
GTCACGTTCACAGGTGGTACAGAAACAACAGGCACAGCACCAAACCAAGGAGTAACAGCAGCAAGTGGTACATTCGTATTGCCAGCCAACCCATTCATAAAGACCGGTTACACCTTTACAGGTTGGAATGATGGAACGACGACTTACGCCGCAGGCGTAACGTATACCATGCCGGCAAACGCGGTAACCTTAACAGCCCAGTGGACAGCCAACGCGTCAAATACCCACACCGTAAACGGCACTATCAAGGACACAAATGGAAATCCAGTATCCAGTGCAACAGTAACTTTGACCGATATAACTGACAGTACCAAGAAGTACACAGGGACAACCGATGCCGATGGCAATTACAGCATTCCGGGCGTACCTGATGAAAGCTATACAGTTACAGTAACCAAAGGGAGCGTAACCCTTGGCAGCGGTAGCGTTACAGTTAATGGTGGAGATGTAACAGGCGGTGGTGGAAATATAACCGTAACACCGCCAACGCCACCATCAGATCCCACCCATACCGTAACCGGCACAATCAAGGACACGAACAACAACCCAGTGTCCGGTGGAACCGTGACCTTGACTGATACAAAAGACAGTAGCAAGACGTACACAGGTACAACCAATGGTAATGGCAACTACAGCATTTCCGGTGTACCTGATGAAAGCTATACAGTTACAGTAACCAAAGGAAGCGAAACCCTTGGCAGCGGTAGCGTAACAGTAAATGGCGGAGATGTAACAGGAGGCGGCGGAGATATAACAGTAATCTCGCCAACTTACACCGTAATCGGTAATGTAAAGGATGAAGAAACGAATGCAGTTGTAGATGGTGCAACCTTGAAGCTTATGGCAGGCAGTCGACTTGTTGCACAAGCAAGCACTGACGGCAACGGCGATTTCAGCATAAGCGGGATTCCCAACGGGACATATAATTTGGTTATTAGCAAAGGTTACCAAGTCATAACCCGGACCATTACTGTATCCGATGATATCACAACCGGATCAATAACTTTACCCAAGGGCAATAAAAACAGCGTCGTGGAAGTCAAAGATAATACCCCGGATATTATTGTTGATAAACTGAATGACTTCTTTAACAGCGATAAATTTACCCTGGTTGACAGAAATGTTGTGGTTGCCGGCGGAACGGTTGAAATTAAGCTGGTAGTTGAGAAAAAGTCTGAAAGCGCAGCAACAAATGCAGATAGTATTAAAAGTGCAGCAGGAAGCGGAAAAACAATCGGTATGTTCCTTGACTTAACCGTGAACAAAATTGTAACACCGAGCGGCAGCACAACAGAACAACCGACTCTAGTAACTGAGCTTGCTGATGTGTTAATCATTGACATACCTCTTCCAGCTGAACTGCAAGGCAAGAGCAATTATGTAATTTATCGTTATCATGGTGCAGGGGTGCAAACAATTACTCCAACGATAAATGCCGATGGTGAATATATTGAGTTAAGCGCTGATGGTAAGTCTATAAAGCTTTACACCAAAAAATTCTCTACCTATGCCATTGCTTACACAGCCGCTTCAACTCCAAGCACAGGTGGTGGTGGCGGCAGTGGTGGTGGAAGCAGTGGCGGTGGCACCACTACTGTACCGACCAATACAAGCGACAGTAGCACAGGTGGCAAGGTCACAATCAGCACCGATAAAAAGACCGCCACCATCATACCCGACGATGGCTATATTATTTCCGATGTGTTGGTGGACGGCAAGAGCGTTGGAGCAACTTCCACCTATACCTTTACCGACAGCGAAAATCACACGATCAAGGCTGTTTTCGTTAAAGAAACAGGCGTAAATCGACTAGCAGGAGAAAATAGCGTCGATACGGCCCTGGAAATTGCCAAAGCAGGTTATAAAGGAAAGCTTTCCAACGTCGTTTTGGCAACAGCGCAAACCTATCCTGACGCTTTAGCAGGAAGTGTACTGGCCTATAAACTGAACGCTCCGATCCTGCTGGTTGGCAGCACGGAAACAGACCAGAAAAAGGTATTGGATTACCTGGAGACGAACCTGGATTCGGCAGGGACAGTCTATATTCTTGGAGGCACCGCAGTCGTCAGCAGCGCAATGGAAGCAAACGTAACTGCTATTGGTTGTAAAAGCATAATCAGATTAGGTGGAGTAGACCGATATGAAACGGCAATGAAAATAGCCGATCATCTGGAATTAACGACAGGAACCTCCCTGGTTCTGGTGAATGGAGAAAGCTATCCGGACGCTTTGTCCATAAGCAGTATGGCAGGAATAATGCAAAGTCCCATCCTGTTAATTCAAAAAGATGGAATCAGTGAGGAAGTCAAAGAAAAAATAGCCGAAATACAGCCCGAAAAAGTATATATCATTGGCCTTGAAGGCGTAATAAGTACAGTCGCAGAAAGGGAAGTTGCCCGGATAACGACTCTGACTCAAGAGAGCATCATAAGAATCGGCGGTTTCGATCGTTATGAAACCTCTCTTGCAGTCGCCCAATACTTCAATTTATCTGGGCAAAGTATTTGCATAGCCACTGGTAACAACTTCCCAGATGCCCTTGCCGGAAGCGTCTATGCCGCCAACTTCAAGGCACCCATTATTTTAGTAAACGGTAGCCTGTCAGAAATGCAAATAAATTATTTAAAGACCAGAAAAATAACGGGAGCAACCATATTCGGAGGAGCGGCTGTGATAAGTAACGACCTTGAACAGCAGCTGGGACAATTGATCGAGAAATAAGAAAGAGAAAAGCATAAGTGATATAATCTGACAAATCGATAACAAATAAGTTGACCCCTTGCGGCTAAGATAATACTTCAACCGCAAGGGGTAACTTTTTATGTGATCAAGGTATGACATTTTGGTATCAACAATGTATGGAACCCAAAGAGCAACTCGAAATTGTAATTTTGTTGCCTCGTTAATAGAAGCCGCCAGTGATGCGGCTGATAAAGCCTTTGACAACAATCTCCAAACTCGTTGGTCAAGTCAGTACAGTGACCCGCAATGGATTTATGCCGATCTAATTTTTTCAAGTGGATCAAGCAAGATTTGTAGTTCGCCATTCAGCAACAGAAGGTAAGTTCATCCATCCTATCAGTACACCATGGTACTAAGAATAACTAGAAGTTCAAATGAAGAGGGTCACATATGCCCGAGCCTTATCTTGAGACGAAGCCTTATGTGTGGTATAATTTTACAAGGAGACCTACAGTATGGTAAGCTTTTATGAATGGTGGTGGTCAGGATGGTAACGGTATTTTCTCCAAAAGACCTACTAGATCAATTCAAAAGCATGAGTAAAGAGAACTCGGTTCGACAGGTGTTCATACCAGGTAAAGGGAAATTTACAATAAGTTTTGAAGACGAAGACCAAAACTCTATTGCAGCCGACGTTCAAGCCAATCCTTATCTCGAACGTATGATGAATGAAGGCTTGGAAGCTTATAAGAGCGGGAAAAGCTACACAACAGAAGAATTACTAAAATCATTATCTAATAAGGATTTTAGCTTATGAAATCTTTAGCGGTGATTTGGGCTGAACCAGTTCGTAAGAAGCTAAGAGCTTTCCGTAGTGAGCATTTTACTGTTGAAGAAACTTTTGATTATGTAGCACATCTCATCTTAGAAACGGAAGATTTGCTTGTAAATCCAGTCTTAAGCCGTTTGTACACTGAGGAGTTTGGAAAGTTTAAAGGATTTTCTCGGGCTGTTGTGAAGAATTTCAGGATTTATTTTCAAGTAATTGAACAGGACATTGTTATTACAGCAATTTTATTCCCTGGAGAACAATAATTAAAAGCGGAAATTCCTAGACGTAATTATCCTGATTGCATATAATAATCCCTATCAGAACAGATAAACCATTAAATAACTGACATCAAATTAAAACCCGTAAACAGATAAATAGAAGAGCAGCTTACTCATTAAGTAAACTGCTCTTCTATTTATCTGTTGCGAAATCCTAAGTGATAACCGGTTAGTTCTTGCAAATAACTGCTGAAGGCAGCGAATCATAATGCAAATCAGATATGGATGCTACTAATGATTGACATTTTACCATTAGTGTACTAGAATTGTGGTACACTCAAACACTGGTACATTGGAAATGGGGTTATTGAATGTATTATCAGTCCACGGACAAATCACCGATCTATTTGCAATTGATTCAAAAAATCAAAGCAGATATTGTTTCCGGTAGATTAACGGCAGGAGATAAGATGCCTTCTGTCAGAGAGATGTCAGAGAACTTCAAGGTTAATCCAAACACAATCCAAAGAGTATTTTTAGAGCTAGAGAGAGAGGGTATTACTTATTCTCAAAGAGGGATAGGAACCTTTGTATGCGAAGGGAAGGAACTTCTAGAAAGCTTACGGACTAAGCAGGCTAAGAAATACACTACTAAATTTGTGAATGAAATGAAAGACTTGGGCATGGAAAAAGATGAGCTAATGGATTATCTGAAACTAGTATTGGAGGAACATGAGAATGAAACTATTAGAAGTTGAATCGGTGGGTAAAAAATATTTCAAAAAGCAGGTCCTGTCTGGGGTTGATTTAGTCATTGAACAAGGTAAGATCGTTGGACTATTAGGTCCGAACGGTAGTGGAAAAACAACCTTTTTAAAGATACTTGCAGGGTTGATAAGGCCAACTGCAGGGAGGGTTGAAATATGTCAAAATGAGATTAGCTATAAAACTAAGGAACTCGTAGCCTACCTTCCAGATAGTGATTTTTTATATAGCTGGATGACGATTAAAGAGGCTAAGGCAGTGTATATAAGATTCTACGGAGATTTTAATATCCAACGCTTTGATGAACTCCTAGACTTCATGAAATTAACGGGCGACATGAAAGTTAATAGTCTTTCAAAGGGTATGAAGGAAAAACTAGCCTTGTCCTTAACTCTGGCTAGAGATGCCAAACTCATTATTCTTGACGAGCCCTTAAATGGGGTTGATCCAGTTGCCCGGGAGCAGATTCTGGTGGCGATATTAAAGGCCTTCAGGCTTGAAAGTTCAATGCTGATAACAAGCCATCTTATTAACGAAGTGGAAAGCATTTTGGACGAAGTTTACTTTCTGAAAGAAGGTCAAGTCGAACTTTACGGAAATGCTGAAGACTTAAGAACTGAGAAGAAAATGACTCTGGATGAGATATACCGGGAGGTTTTTGCATGTTAGTTAAACTACTAGGCTATGAGCTTTATAAGAAATGGAAAATGTCTAGATATATTCTCGGTGGCTTTATTGTTTTACAGGTGATATTGTTAATTGTCACTAGTGTTTTTCTAGGAACCGATGCGACGAAAATGATAACTGAGATAGGCAATAATGGACAAAATGGAAGTTTCACGTTTGGCGTAATTACTATACTGTATTTTGTTTTTGCTGCAGGTGTATTTTCCTTTCCTTTCATCGAAACTATAAATCGTTTTGAGAAGGATTTATCAGGCAAACAAGCAGTACTTGAACTAATGATACCCATTATTTCATGGAAGAAGATACTGGCCAAGTTGATCGTTGCTGTTGTCACTACAGTTGTCTTCCAAATGATTGCTGCGTTTTCTGTATTAGCCTATATTCTAGTGAATTCCGATTTCAACAAAAAAATCTTAGATTCAATCGTTGATATTGTACAGACTTTAATGGCCACTCCAGTGAAAAGCCTTTTTGCAACTCTGAGCTTTCTCTTTTTTCTGGCATCACTCTATATGCTTATTATGTTTTGCATAGCTTTTTCAAAGTCTATATCCCACAAAAATCGTATTGCAGTGCCGATTGGTATCGGTATGTTTATTGCTTGTTTCGCCCTTGCTATAGTTGCAGTGATACAAATTGGAAGATTTCCTATTGTTGAGTTTGGTTTGTTTGGCATAGAACGATCTTTGAGCGAAATGATTTTTAATCTATTAGCTTTTATTCTTCCTTTCTTAGGCGCTTCCTATCTAATGGAGAAGCGAATAGAAAATTGATTTCATTAGAACTATCAAACACTAACCCTATATTAATCTTTCAAGGAGGAATAATAAATGGTAAAGATCGTGGAATGTATTCCTAACATTAGCGAGGGCAGGAGATTAGACGTTGTAGAAGAAATCCTGGCCGAGGTGAGACGGGTAGCGGGTGTAACTTTATTGGACTATTCAAGTAACGCGGATCATAATCGGACAGTTATTAGCCTGATTGGTGAAGCAGAAAGGGTTCTAGAAGCAGTGTGGAAATTGATTGTAAAAGCGTCTAAAACGATCGACCTAAATCAGCACCAAGGTGAACACCCTCGAATGGGCGCGACGGATGTCGTTCCGTTCGTTCCAATAAGGGGAATGTCGATGGAAGAATGTGTTGATCTGGCGAAAGCCTTAGGGGAACGTGTTGGGCGGGAACTAGCGATCCCGGTCTTCCTATATGAGAAGGCAGCCACTAGACCTGAGCGCCGCAATTTGGCGGAAGTGCGCAGGGGGCAATACGAAGGATTGAAAGAGAGTATTATGACGCCTGAGCGTACTCCGGATTATGGCCCCAGTGTTTTGGGAAAGGCAGGAGCAATAGCTATAGGTGCCCGTCCACCCCTCGTGGCGTTTAATGTGAACCTGGGGACGACAAATATAGAGATTGGCAAAGCGATTGCCACAGGAATTCGGGGGAGTTCAGGCGGCTTTGTCAACGTTAAAGCTTTAGCGATTGATCTTTCTGAGCAGGGGCTTGTACAGATCTCGATGAATATGGTGGATACCCAAGGAACTCCCTTGTATCGGGCTCTAGAATTTATAAAAACAGAGGCAGCTCATTTTGGAGTGCCTATTATCGGCAGCGAAATTGTGGGACTTGTTCCGATGGATGCCATGATGGAGGTTGCCACCTATTACTTAGGGTTGCATGATTTTACCAGTGAGCAGATTTTGGAGAAGCGCGTGTTTGGGTTTTAGAAAGAGCTTGGAGCGAAGAGAGGTCGATTTTCCGCTAAGGAGGAAGTGTCTTGCCTCGTTCGCACACGTTCCATCGCTATTCTCTTGGTGATGCAGCTAAAATGCAAAACTTCTGGGCTTTCTGCATGTGAACAGTTGCATTTTTTAACGCTTCATCGCCTGCGCTCATTGACGCGATTCCTCTCTCCGTGCTCTCTAAGGCAAGACACTTCCTCTGGCTTGGGTCACCTGAGGCTTGGAACGGCATCGGTCGAAGCCAAGCCAGCGAGGAAGCCAAGCCAGGTCAACGTAAGTCAAACGTCGCAGCTAACCCACGTCGCAGCGACCCACGCCGTAACCAAGCCACGTCGTAACCAAGCCAATGAATGAAATGAAATTACTAAGAGAACCATCAAGCGGGAGGAGCGTGCCGAGTGCAGTTGGCGAAGCGTTAAGACGCACATTGGTCGCACATTCAGAATAGCCCAGAGGTTATGTGCGTTAGTGTAGCCAACAAGCGAGCCGCTCTGGAGCTTTGGTGACCGTGTAATTTCATTTGCATTCATCCGGTCCTATCCACGTCGAAGCCTAGACAAAGTCATTTGCATTCATCCCGTTCCTACCACGTATGAGAGAGGAGATGTTTTATTTGCAATATGCAGATCTTTTGATCCATTCCGCCCACATGATGGCGACGATGAAGGGATTGTCTGAAAGTCCCGCCCGTGGAGAGGGTATGTCCCAGATTGGTTTGCTTGAAGACGGTGCAGTTGCCATCCGAGAGGGCAAGATAGTAGCGGTTGGGACTACGACGGAAGTTCTGGCCGGTGGTTGGGTCGGTCCTGAAACTAAGCAAATAAGTGCCAAGGGTAGGGTTGTTACCCCGGGTTTTGTTGATCCTCATACACACGTTCTCTATGCCGGCTCACGGGAAAATGAATTATCCTTGAAACTGAAAGGCGTTCCCTATCTTGAGATATTAAAACAAGGTGGGGGTATTCATTCAACGGTTCGGAGTACGAAGCAAGCAACTGACGAGGAGATTAAGGCGCAAACAAGCCGCCGACTACAGACGATGCTTAGCCTCGGAACTACGACGGCTGAAGTGAAAAGTGGCTATGGATTAACAATAGAAGAGGAAATGCGGTCGTTGCGTCTCATCAGAGAACTAGGGAGTGAACAGGTAATGGACCTGGTGCCGACGTTTATGGGAGCACACGCCGTTCCGCCGAGCTATAGCGAAGAAGAGTTTACAAACTATGTTATTGAAGATATGCTGCCGAAAATAGCTGCTCAGGGTATCGCGGAATTTTGTGATGTTTTTTGTGAACCTGGAGTTTTCAGTGTCGACTCAAGCGAGCGAATTTTAGTCAAAGCAAAACAACTAAAGTTTAAGTTGAAAATCCATGCTGATGAATTGACTAAAGCAGCGGGAGGAGCTGAATTAGCAGCAAAACTGGGCGTGATTAGTGCTGATCATTTACTCCAAGCCTCGGATGAAGGAATTTCTGCTCTGGCGAAACAAGGGGTGATCGCGGTTCTGCTGCCAGCCACTTCTTTCAACCTTGCCAAAAATTCGTATGCTAGAGCAAGAACGATGATTAATGCAGGGGTACCCGTAGCTTTGGCAACTGATTCAAATCCGGGCTCATCGCCTACAGAATCTATGCCTCTGGTCTTAACCCTTGCTTGTCTCTATCTTCGTCTTACCCCAGAGGAAGCCTTGACCGCGGCCACTATTAATGCCGCTCATGCTATCGGTAGGGCTAATCAGGTGGGCAGTTTAGAAGTTGGGAAACAAGGTGATGTTCTAATTCTCGATATTCCTAATCTGAATTATTTGCCATACCATTTCGGAAGTAATCCTGTGGACACGGTGATTAAGCGAGGGAAAGTGGCTATCCGGGGGATTAATGTGCCGAATTAATTTGGGATATAATGTTGAAAATTGTTTGACGTATGTATATATACATATTGCGACAGAAACATACTTTATTCGTCGTTGATCTTACTTTGTCAATATATTATTATATATTTATGGCTTTAATAATTGAGATGAGGTTTTGATTAGTGAAACAGAATTGTCAACAAATAGAAGCGTTGAGACTAGTTATGAATAAGGGAGCTATAAACAAAGAACTTACAGATCCTAGAGTGTTAAGTTTGAGCAGACAATTAGATTTATTAATCAATGAATTTTATTCCGCTCAAAAAGTGTCCCAGCTAGTTGCCTTGTAAAGTGACACAATGATGTTGAAAATAGATAAATATGGAACATTAAGGCTACTGTAGATAAATGCAGTGGCTTTTACTTTTGCAATGGCCGAGCCAGAAGAGCGTTTTCATAAATGTCTGAAGTTGTTATGATGTGTTCTTTTGTGCTAAAATGTGCAAGGGGTGCATTTTATGGAAGATAAAAGACGAAATTATCTATTTGATAATTTGAAAGTTTTGCTAATAGTTCTAGTGGTACTTGGCCATGCCTTAAAAAATATTGATAATGATATAGTATTAAGAAGTATATATATCTTAATATTTATGTTTCATATGCCTTTATTCATATTTATATCCGGATATTTTTCTAAGAATGTAGACAAATGCAGAAATAATGCAGTAAAACAATTATTAATACCCTTTATAGTTTTCAATATTATTTGGTATGCGTCTGTTGGTAATTTCAAATTCCCACTGTATTCCGCAGGGTGGACACTATGGTACATATTGAGTTTATTTTTTTGGAGATTCTTTCTAAAAAATATTATTAAGATAAAATGGATCCTAGGATTAAGCATAGTTTTAGGCTTACTTGTGGGAATTGTCGACAAGTACGGTTCTATATTATCATTTTCAAGAACATTTGCCTTCTTACCATTTTTCTTAGTCGGATATTACTCTGACAATTCCACTATTAATAAAATCAAAGCCTTTCCTAAAGTAATATCGATTTTAGGATTAACCAGTATCGGTGTATTAGCTTTTTCAATAGCTAATTATAATCTCTTAGATTATAAGTTTCTTTATATGGCACAGCCCTATGAAAGTACAGGATTAGGAGTAGTTCAGGGCATACTTTTAAGGGCGATATTTTATCTTCTTGCTATAGCGATGAGCAGCTTTGTTATTAATCTAGTTCCCCGCAGAAAGTTGGCTTTCAGTAAATTAGGCGCAAGTACAATGGTAATTTATTTGGGGCATATATATATGTTGAAATTTTTGAACGGGTTTATACCAACCTTCAATTCATCGTTTGCCAATTTAGGTATTACGCTAGTTTATTCCATTCTAATATGTGTCGTTTTGTCGTTGCCAATCTTCACGAAATTATATAATGCTGTGTTTGGAAATTTTAATTATGTACTTGATAGGCTATATGGTAAAGCTAAATCCATAACAACTAACACTTAATGAAGTCTCATAGTGGTGTCGTTATGCCTGCTATGGGACTTTTTGGGTGCATAGTTTGCCTAGATATGATATCATAAGATGTTCTACAGCTTTTATTAAGGAGAAGAGGAACAAACATGAATATCTTAACAGCTGAGAATCTGACGAAAAGTTACGGAGAAAAAGTACTTTTTGAAGATATTTCATTCGGGATTGACGAGGGAGAAAAAATTGGGATTATTGGGGTTAACGGGACTGGCAAGTCCACTTTGCTTAAGATTTTAGCAGGTTTGGAATCTTCTGAGCAGGGCAAAGTCACGATAGGAAATAACGTGCGCCTCGAATATCTCCCTCAAAATCCGGAATTTGAAGATGAGGCTACGGTTTTACAGCAGGTCTTTAAGGGGAACTCGCCAGTGATGAAGTTGCTGCGGGAGTATGAAGTGGCCACGGAGAAGCTTGATGCACACCCGGATCAACCGCTGCTTCAACAAACCTTGATCGCCTTGGGGCAACAGATGGATGACCTGGAGGCTTGGCAACTTGAAAATGAGGCTAAAGCGATCCTGACTAAGCTTGGAATTTCTAAATTTGATACTCTAATCGGTACTATGTCGGGTGGGCAGAGAAAACGAGTAGCCTTGGCGAGTGCGCTCATTAACCCAACAGATATACTGACCCTTGATGAGCCGACGAACCATATTGATAATGCTACCGTGGATTGGCTCGAACAGTACTTGAATAAACGTAAAGGTGCCTTGGTTATGGTTACACACGATCGGTATTTTCTCGACCGTGTCGTTGGACGAGTCTTTGAATTAGATAAGGGAAAGCTTTATCCTTACCCTGGGAATTATAGCCGTTTTTTGGAATTGAAAGTGGAGCGGGAAGAGCAAGTGGAGGCGACCGAGAGAAAACGCCAAAATCTCTTTCGTAATGAGCTTGCCTGGATGCGCAGGGGCGCCAGAGCTCGTACCACCAAGCAAAAGGCGAGGATTGATCGTTTTGAACAGGTTCAGGCAGATAAACCGGTGGAGTGCCTAGACAAGATTGAGATGCCAGCAGGGTCATCCCGTTTAGGAAAGAAAATTCTGGAATGTGAGCATGTGCAAAAAGGGTTTCCCGACCGAGGAGTTGTGATCAAAGACTTCAACTATATTCTGCTCAGAAATGATCGGATCGGGATTATCGGGCCGAATGGGAGCGGCAAGTCAACGTTACTAAATCTTATCTCCCTTTTAATAGCCCCGGATAGCGGGAGCATAGATATGGGTACCACGGTCAACATGGGATATTTTGCTCAGGAAAATACGTATCTAGATCCCAATATCCGGGTTATTGATGAGATTAAAGCGGTGGCTGAAGTGATTCCCACGGCCGATGGCGGCTTTATTACTGCCGCTCAAATGTTGGAGCGCTTCTTATTTTCTGCGGCTGCGCAGTGGACACAGATCGGGAAGCTCTCTGGTGGAGAAAAACGAAGACTTTATCTTTTAAGAATCTTGATGGCTGCACCCAATGTCCTCTTGTTAGATGAACCAACGAATGATCTGGATATTCAGACCCTGACTATTTTAGAAGGCTATCTGGATGAATTTCCGGGCGCAGTCATTGCTGTTTCTCATGATCGATATTTTCTTGATAGGGTTACGAATAAGATTTTTTCCTTCGAAGGTGAGGGCAAAATACAGACGTACGAAGGGAATTACTCAGATTATCTAGAACAGGTGTATGCTGCAAAACAAGAGGCAGAGCAGGCGGTGAGTTTAGCTTCTTTGGCAAAAACATTCCAGACTACGAGTCCACCTTCGGGAACGGAAGAATTTTCTGAGAAGAAGAAAGAGCGCCCGCTGAAAATGACCTTTAAAGAGCAGCAAGACTTTGAGATAATCGACTCTCAAATTGCTCACGCCGAAGAGGAAATTCGGGAAAACAATCAGCTTATGCATGATATGGGTAGTGATTTTGGAAAGCTAACTGAGCTGGTTGTGATTCAAAAAGATTTAGACCTAAAAATGGATGAAATGTTGGACCGCTGGACGTATTTAAATGAACTGGCGGAAAAAATAGCCTTAAGCAAAGAAATAATGATATTCAGAAATCAAGGGTAGGAGGAAGGCCATAAATGGATGACAAGACGCTTGAAGCGATGAAAAGAGTAGTAGCAGAGAAAAACCTCAAGAGTTCTCAACAAGGTGGAGCGATCAAACCCACACAGAAAATTGGGGAAAGAAGAAAAGGCATTAAACGGCGCAAAGTCGGCGGAATGTTTGATAAGTAGAGTTAATTAAGGGGAGACTTAAGATCATATGAGCATATTAACAGTAGAAAGCGTTAGTCACGGTTTTGGTGGGCGAAGAATTTTAGAGGATGTTAGCTTTCGTTTATTAAAAGGAGAGCACGTTGGGTTAGTAGGTGCGAACGGGGAAGGGAAATCAACCTTTCTGGATATTATTACAGGAAAACTTATCCCTGATAAAGGTAAGGTAGAATGGTCAAACCGGGTGACGGTCGGATATCTGGATCAACACACAGTTTTGACCAGAGGGAAAACAATTCGTGATGTTCTCAAAGAAGCCTTCAAAGGGATGTTTGATCTGGAGGCGGAGACGCAACGAATCTATGACCGAATGGGTAGCGTTTCGGAAAGCGAAATGAACAAGCTTTTGGAAGACGTGGGAGAAATCCAGAGTATTCTGGAAAACAATGGATTTTACACGATCGATGCAAAAGTTGAAGAAATTGCCAACGGGCTGGGACTCGCAGAAGTAGGGCTGGACAAAGATGTAGAGGATTTAAGCGGGGGCCAACGAACAAAGGTTTTACTTACGAAACTCTTGCTCCAAAATCCCAGCATTTTAATCTTGGATGAGCCTACGAACTTTTTGGATGTAGAGCATATTGAGTGGCTGAAGCGTTACCTCAATCAATATGAAAATGCATTTATCCTCGTTTCCCACGATGTGTCCTTTCTGAATGCCGTAGTGAACCTCATCTACCATGTGGAAAATGCGGGTTTGACGCGTTATACAGGAAACTATGAAGAATTTATGGCACTCTTTGAGAACCAAAAGGTGCTAGAAATTAAAGCCTATGATAAACAGCAAAAAGAAGTTGACCGTATGGAAGACTTTATCGCTAAGAACAAGGCTAGATTTTCAACGACTGGCCGGGCAAAGAGTCGACAGAAACAGCTAGAAAAAATGGATATGCTAGACAAACCACGGGAGAAAATTCAACCCACGTTTAAATTTAGAGAAGCGCGAACGCCTAGTAAGATGATTTTTGAGGCTAGGGATATTGTGCTGGGCTATGACGAGCCTTTGACACGCCCTTTGAATTTAACCCTAGAACGAGGCCAAAAGGTGGCCATCCATGGGGTTAACGGGTTGGGTAAATCTACGTTGCTAAAGACTTTGCTTGGCTATATTAAGCCCGTGTCGGGCGAGGTTGAACTTGGAGATTTTCTCTTCCCGGGTTATTTTGAGCAAGAATCTGCTCGCAAGAATTATAACACTGCGTTAGATGAAGTCTGGGGCGAATTTCCCGGTCTCTCGAACTCTGAAGTGCGTGGAGCCCTAGCCAGGTGCGGTTTGACCAAGGAACACATATCGAGCAAGATGATGGTATTAAGTGGTGGGGAAAACGCCAAAGTACGACTCTGTAAGCTCATGCTGAAGGATGTGAACTGGTTAGTGCTCGATGAGCCGACTAATCATTTGGATGTCGATGCTAAGGAAGAACTTAAGAGAGCCATCAAAAGCTATAGAGGGACTGTTGTCGTCGTTTCTCACGAACCTGAATTCTATGAAGATTGGGTGACTAATGTCTGGAATTTAGAGGAGTGGACGACTAAGATCGTATAAGACATTCGGAGGGCAAATTTACATCCTACACTAAACAAAAAGGCTTGCTGGCAGCAAGCCTTTTTCAGTCTCTAAAACAGTAACTCTTGGAATATTATTTTGTCTTAAAATTTCAATCTTCTTATGTAAACAATAACTGAACGTTCCAATCTACTAGATCGGATAAGGAAATTCTGAAATAACCATCTCTTCGGTTAGCGGGCTGTAATAAAGAAAAAGGTATAGGATGTTGTCGTTAATCGCCTTTGCGGTATTTTCTTAGAATAAATTCTTTGAATTCTTCGAGGGACTTTTTTGCTTCTTCTGGTAGCTCTTCCAGTGGATCATCTGAACAGCGGGTGGCTAGAGTATTGTAACCTTGTTGGCTTTCAAGTAAGTAGGGTCTAGAATCAGTGATTCGTCCGAGTAGATAGTCAACAGAACAATTCAGGCTGTCTGCCAATACTTTTAAAGCTGATGGGTCGGGATATTTTTCGCCTGTTTCAAATTGTGATACATCGGTTTGAGCTACGTTAAGATTTTCGGCTAATTGGTTTAGTGAGATACCATTTAGTTCACGGATCCTCTTTAGCCTGCTTGGAAAATTAGATTCTTCAATTACAGAATCTTCTGTACGTCCTAATAGGAAATCAGTAGAAACTTTATAATAATCCGCAATTCTTTGGAGAGTATCATAATCAGGTTTGCGTCGATTTACTTCATACTGTGCATACGTACTTCGGGACATACAAAATATTTTAGCTAGTTCCACTTGTGTGAGTTCATGCTTATTTCTTAAATATAATAGCTTTTTCCCTAACATTACGGACATACCTCCTTTACTAGATAGTATAGGCGCAATAAGCGACAATTAAAATAAATGTCGCGAATCTCAACAAAAAGCATTGACAGTCGCGAAGCGCGACTGTATGATTAAATTGAATATGAGTCGCATTATGCAACAATATAAAGGAGGGGAATTGTGGCTGAATTTTGCAAAACGAGGCTGTGGCTGATAAAATACCGCGGAGATTTAACGCAGCAACAAGTGGCAAATAAAGCAGCAATAAGTAGATCATATTATTCAGAATTAGAGTCAGGCAACAAAAACCCTGGTGTTGAAACTGCTAAAAAACTCAGTGGCGTTTTAAGGTTCGATTGGACTATCTTTTTTAACATCCGTTCATAAAGAATTCTCCCCCACTGAGGTGGTGAGCTGAATATGTAATCACCCTCTTGACGTGTAGCGCCTGTGATATAATTCACAATTTCAACCGTAACATTAGATTAAAGACCAAAAAATTAGGCTCCCAAAATTAGGTTGAACTGGAGTTCCGTGAGGAAGAAAGTAAAATGAAAAATATTGAGGGGGAGGGCTGTTTAATGCTCTACCCTTTTTGTCTATTCTCTTGACGTTTCTCTCAACCATAGAAACATAGCATAGAGTCCCCGGTTTTGCCGGGGACTTACTTTTTGGGTGCACTAATCCCCAAATAAAAATAACGGAGGGATAGTATGTCTGAGATCGAAGAATTGATAAAGCAAATCGAAGAATTACGCCTAAACATGATTAAGGTAAAAGAGGGAAGAGCTTATACCGATCCGGAAGTCTTAGCTATAAGTCAAGAGTTGGATAATGTTTTAGACAAGTATCAAGAGATGTTAATGAAAGAGTAGGAGAAGGATTAGGCACAGAAAAGAGCCTTCGGCGTGGAGGCTTTCTTTATACTATCAGAAAGTATAAATCTTCGTTATATACTTTCTAAGCATAAGTGCAACTACGGCTACCGCCGGTGCCTGAAGGCTTGGCGCTAGCCAAGTTTTCTTTATTGACTTTATGGTTAATAGACATGTGTTGTGTTACAATATCCAATAATGTGGTAAGTTTATATCTAGCGGCAACTTAGAAGTTCTTTTGAAGAGATTCGAAAAAAATTATAAGCTGTAAGCGATGGCTGAGCAGCTTTAGGTTATGGAGAAGAAATAATGAGTGATGACCTAAAAAGAAAAGTGAATAGGTTAGGGATTATGGGGGGGACCTTTGACCCGATTCATTATGGGCATTTGGTTGGTGCAGAAATGGCCCGCAGTAAATTTAAACTGAGTAAAGTGCTGTTCATACCGTCTGGGACGCCGCCTCATAAAGATAGAAGCGACATCACAGACGCAGGATTGCGTTACGAGATGATTGAACGCGCAATTCAAGATAACCCAGCGTTTGGGATTTCTCCTCTCGAGCTTGAGAGAAAAGGGCCATCCTATACTGTGGATACATTACGCGCCTTGCGGGGTATTTGGCCAAACTATGAGCTATATTTCATCACGGGATCCGATGTTCTTCGTGAGATTTTTTCCTGGCGTGAAGTGGAAGAAATTTTAATGATGACTGAGTTTATTGGGGCGGCACGTCCAGGTTTTGATGCGAGTGATTTTCTTCTTAAAGTGCAACAAGAGCACCCGGAAACTCAAGGGAAGATTCATTACATGCAAGTGCCCGCTTTAGCGATTTCCTCAACAGATATTCGATCAAGGGTCAAGCAGGGGTATCCTATTCGCTACCTTCTGCCTGAACCAGTTCGTCTTTTTATTCAACAACACGGGCTTTATACTGAAGGCAATCTCTTATAAACTCGTATAGTCTATCTGGATTTGATCATACTAAAAATGTTCAATGAATCAATTCGAAGAGGTGACTATAACTATGTCAACAACACTTTATGTCGGGAATCTCCCATGGAATACTACAGCAGACGAACTCAGTGAATTCTTTGCCCCCTATGGACAGGTTGAAAGTAGTCGAATTATTACCGATCGTGAAACTGGCCGCTCTCGGGGTTTTGGTTTTATCGAAGTGGGAGAAGCGGATGCAACTCGTATGACTGAAGAGCTAAATGGCATGGATTTTAGAGGGCGACCATTAACGGTCAATGAAGCTAAACCGAAACAAGGCTAATACTTTGCAGCCTAAAGGGAGACCCCGAGGGTCTCCCTTTAGGCGTTCGCGGAAGTCCCAAGGTCCCGAGGTCCCAAGGTCCTGAGGCCAGACGAAGTGTCTTGCCTCTTTCGCAGCATCCTACGGCGATAAGTGTTCGTTATGGGTCAGTTGCCTTTTGAAAAGGAGTGATTTTGGATATTTCGGTGTTGCCATTATGTCTATAATGGAAAGTTGGAAATTCATGAAAAGTAGGTAATTATATTTTCCCTGCACATTGTTAAGAAATGTTTAGTTTTAAAAAAGTCATAGTAAATCGAAGTGAGTGAGAGGAAAACGGACTTTGGTGTTATAGTCAAAACAGCTAGAAAAGCCAGATTATATTAATAAACGCAAAAAGGTAAATTAACTCTCAATGGAGAATTTGGATTCAAATGGAGATATAAACTTTCAACTACTTAACGGAATAATCGTTATGGGACCCAAGGAGGAACATGGTAATAGAAATATCCCTGGTATACTATTTAGCTGCTGTAATATTTGATGAAAGGGGAAAGTTTTTTGAAGGGAAAATCTCGTCGAGTTCCGTCAATTAAAATCTTTATGATCACATTTATAACTGCTCAGATCGCAGGATATGGCTTTAATATTCAATTAACAGGGGGTGAGCAGCCAACGCATTTTTCTCTATTTTTTATTAGTCTCATGATTTCATATGGATTAGGACATTTGATGGGATACAAATTTAGATCAATGGTACCGCAAGGAAAAGGATTCGAAGTTGGCTTAGCGTCATGTATTGGAATTTTAATATTTGGATTTACAATAGTTTTCTTTTTCCCTGAAGTCAGATATCTCCGAGAGCTCCTTAATGCAGTTTTCGGATTAGCGTTTGGCTTTGGATATAGTATTGGCAAAGGAAAGGTTACATAAGACAAGCTACAGTGAAATCTCTATTTACAAGACCACTTTACTGCTATATTGAGGATGTGAAAAAAGAAAGAGGATCGAAAGGTAAATGCGTTATTTATTGGCAGGCTTATCTTAAAGGAGAGGATGAAGTGTTTGAACTCATTTTGAGCACCCTTGAACAAGGAAATAGGAATTATGAATGACTCATTTTTTCAATGTTCATTCGCTGTTATCGTAGGGATTTACCCGAAGAAGATCAAAGAGTTGTTGAGCCTGTCCATTCTGCTGCATTTGCTTTT
>DASRMA010000194.1:0-7087 GCA_035648155.1 Desulfosporosinus sp. | reverse complement strand
TTGATGTTGATAAAGAAATACTAAGCGTGTTTGTGGCTCAAGACTCTAGAGAGGTGGTTCACCTGTCAACAGGTATGCTGGCTCTGTCTCATAATATCGTGTTTACCATAAATTGTAACCAATGTGGGTCAAGCATAGCTTATAGAAGTGGGAGTCTTACGATTAGATAAAACAGCTCTCTAACTAATTCCCTATATTCGCCACTCTAAACTGCAGTTTCGAGCCAGGATACGTTTAGTAACTAACGCAGTTTCAATTGAAACACTAACTGTTAGCGACTTCTTGTCGCACCGCATAATCCTACTAATGCGTCACGTCATAAGAAATTCGTTCAAGTTTCTCTTAACAAGATTTCAACAACTTTCTTGAAATACCTGCCATATATACCATTAACATTAGCTAATTATATTCTCATCAAGATTATGACGATAGCACCAGCGTCTTGTAAGGACGTTGGTGCTATCTCTCATTGAACTCGTATATCTATGAATGATCTGAAGTTATCTAGTCCGGAATGCTCGCCAAAGGTAAACACCTATTGTGCCAAATACTAGTAATAAGGATATATTAAAGGCTGTTCCTAGTCCCGTTTCTTTATCCATTGCGCCCTTAACAACGATCCATTCAGTATATGCAAAAATCCATAGTACTTCAGCCTTCAGAGTTTGAATCAATGAACTTACTAATTTATATTGCACTTCCATATTTTGTTCAGTTATTGGCCATGGGTAATTACCCGCTTGTGGGAATCTACTTGTTACGGTCAGAAGAATATATACAAAAAGACTAACTCCAACGAGTATTAAAAGTGACCCCTTCCCCCCCCCATGCGTTAGCTTGTCCCGATAACCCAAAATGAGTTGGTACAATATCCGGGATTTTACTCCACAAAACAGCTATATATATCATGGGAAGTAGTAATCCAAGAAGAGCAATCATCTCAATAATTATTCCCATAAAGGATTTATGAATTCTAATAGTTGGCCCTTTATCCACGCAAACACCCCCTAAATAATAGATTGATTATCCCCTTATAATCAATCACTAATGCATATGAAATTCCCCCGTATAAACCAAACTTAAGAAAAAATCTTTTGTAACTAGATTTCGATTCACTATCTAATTACCGCTTTCGGCTTAATCAAAAAACTTGCCTCAGTCAGCCGATCATCAATCTCTATTTCCTCTTGAGCCCAAAGCTCGTAATACTACTTGATACTCCAGATGCTAATCCAAAACCTAATGCGAAATAAAAATTATTATTATCTGACGGAAACCAAAAATTCTTCGTAAAGAAAATGATCAAAATTCCCATGCTACAGGCTAAACCAACTTCAGATTCTTTTCCCTTTGGTATCAAGTATCTAAATCTCCGACCCAAAAAGTAAGCAAGACCATAACTGATTATAAAAATAGTGAAAGGTATTATAAATGTCAACTTTCCTTCCCCCTTCTATGTAACACTTTGAATATTCGCTATATATTCAATTGAACAGAGACAAATCCCGCGCCTATAACTAAAGATTACGTAAAGCACCAGTATTCACAGTATGACGCTGGCGCTATTAAATATTACGTCACAACATAAAATGTTCCAAATCATTGCTCGAAAAAAGTATCCCGTTAATCCACTTTTTTCAAAAGGGTCTGTACCACAATGGTTCGACAAAATTTTGAAATGAGTTGAAAAAGCTATACATCGAGAAAGTACCGATGGAATAGATCTTAGCGTGTGTTAATCCGCTCTGTGAGAAATGCGCAATTCACCTCAATGAATCTATGGATATCTTTCCCGGGTTGTTTCCAAACAATAAAAAAAGCAGCCGGGGAGCGGGGCGCGCCGTAGTGGGTCAAAGGTTGCCACCGCAGGGCAGCTACCCTGCTTGGCACGCGGTTATTCTGCTTTGCCAGCCCGCCGTCTTGGGTCCTGGAGCGTCCGCTCGGTAGATCTCCCCTCTTTTCTCCGTGAGCTAACCTGAGCTCAGCTCGAGGGTTCGGATCTTGTCCTTGTCAGACGACTGAGATTTCCCTTCTACGTGACTAATATAAAATTAATCTCCAAGTTCAATTTCAGTCTATTATGGAGGGTGACTTTTAATGCGACGAATTAGTTACATATTATTATTTGTTTTTCTATCTATAGTTCTTAATGGTTGTCAAAAAAGTGAGCAGACCAGTATGCCCTCACAACCTGGAAATAAAGTTGTAAACAGTCTAATTGAAGCAGTTCCTAGTGAGTCAATAGACACTAAAAGTATGACAAAACTTGACGCATTTTCATATGATTATGATTTAGATAATACCGAAGAGGAAATTGAACTATATACGGCTGCGAGACGAAATGAAAAGGGAGAAATGGGGTGGGACGATGGGCAGAACTGGTTATTGGTTGTATGGGATGGTCAAAAAGCTTACCCATTATTATCAGAATATGTGCAGCTGGGTTCAGTTTACTTTACTGTTTCTAATAATGGCGTAAGTGAAGTTTCAAATATAAACGTTATTGTACATACAGGTGCAGGATTCAGTTTAAAAACCTATGTCTTTAATAAGGATAGGGGTGGATTTGCTGGAGGGACTGTATATAACTCAAAGGATACCAACTTTGTCCATACCTCAATACCAGGTTATTAATACTTATATGGCAGAACCGTCAATAAGACTAATAAGATCATCTTTGGTTAGTGTACGCATCATTCATATATTGCGACACACGCTCTTTAAAGAACTAACTTCTAGTTATCAAAACTTGGTCGGCTACAGAGTAGCCTTGTTTATTTTTAGATGCACTTATTAAAGAAGTTTCTTTGTGTCCAAAGGCACGACCCGTCTTGTTGTAACTTAATGTATTCTGTTATAACCCTTTAGTGCCAAGGGTTTCAGGCATCGTTCATACTGGTGCCTTTTCTTATTTTGTTATGCTTTATTGCCTATTATTACCCTCGTTGCATTACCGGTTGCATTACTTTTTGAAAGCTGTGGGCCACTGCTGGTTTTCATTTCAGCGTCCAAATTCAGAAGCGTGCCTAGCTTTTATACGTGCGACAGCCTCTCCACTAGTGATCTTATCCTCGAGGTACTGTTTTCCAATTGTCTTCGCATGGGTACTTGGCTTTAATCCTTCAAAATCCATCGATGCCTTTACGCCAGAAATCATCCGATTATTCGTTGCCCCTCCTGGAGTTTTCCTTTCCAATATAATCACCTCTTAATGCTATTATATGTAATTTTGATTCAAAGACAATTTGTTCTGAATACTTTAATAAACGTCCGTCCAAGTCTACAACCTGTATGGTCTTTAATAATTCACTAACTAAGAAGGCCCACCTTGGTACGCATTTTTAAGAGGCGTGGTGGGATCTGTTACATTTAGTATATGCGAATTGGACACCTTAGTCCTAATCCCCAATCACTTCTTGAAGGCCTTTTATGAAGACAGCAAAACTATAGGATTCATTTTCACTAAGTTTCATATGTTTGCTCACAGCACGAGCACCGCTTACCTTTTGGTAAGTTGGCACTAGTAATTTCAAGACCTGGGCAGCATTACTTAACCGATCGGGTTGCCGATACTTTGCTTCTCCTTGCCGACGAGCAAGGGTATTTAGATTATAGGCTTGTCCCACCGCTTCTAAATCGCCTAAAAACCATGATTCTAGCTCATGACAAACGATTCTCACGAGACAATCTTCCCTTCCACCTTCTTGGCAGAGTCCCAACAAGTGATTCTTCAATAACAAGCAATCATTACTATCTTGATCAATCAAAATGACAAATCGTGTCTCGGGTTGCCGAAAGGCTCGAAGTTTCTTAGGAATAGATCTCTCTAGGTCCTGCTTACCCTCATGATGAATAATTTTATACGAGACATTTTCAGGTATAACCCTAGGTAAGATTACCTTTAGAAATTCTTTCATGGAGGGTTCTTCAACTAAAAACACTATTAATTTCATTGTGGACTGGCTCCTTTGAAAAGACCTTGTTTCCAAAGATAACCGGGCAAATCACCTTCAGCCACCAAATCACGAAGAAGTTTGTCATCTGATGCTCGTTTAATTTGGGTAAACCCATCCACTTTGACTAACCAAAACAGTTCCTCAAGTTGAACTCCATTCACAAAATCTGGCGAATGTGTTGAGATAAATACTTGCCCACCTGCATCCGAATAACTCCGGAACTCCTCGGCTAACTCATGTAACAAATCAGGATACAGTTGGTTTTCTGGCTCTTCAATACAAAGCAGCGGATGAGGATTCGGATCACTTAGAAGGAGTAAATAGGCAAACATCTTGAGTGATCCATCTGAAACATACCGTGCAATAAACGGATCTCTAAATGCTCCATCTTGAAACCTTAAGATAATTCGTCCATCGAGTGTTTCTGTCGCTTCAACCGAAGTTACTCCAGGGACTCGTTGTTCCATCTTTCTTAAGACATCCTGGAACTTTTGCAGATAATGTTCATGCATAAATTGCGCAACTAGCGGTAAATTTTCCCCTGTCTGGGATAAGTGCTCTGCATATCCGGCGTCTTGACTAGCTCGCGCCGCTTGTACATGAAAATCTGACACATGCCAACCCTCTATCAACCGTCTGATCGCAGCAACTTGCTTAAATTTTTGAAACTGCCCCAGACCTTTGATCGCTAAGATATCCGGAGAATCTAACTTTTGTTCTTCTCGTTGCTCTTGAGCGCTTTCTAGTCCGTAATCACTCTCATTCACTATCGCAGTCCCTGAACCATTAGAAAAATCGAGAAAGTGCCAGGGTTTTCCGTTTTGACCTCTACGATATTTTAGGAGCTCACGCGTCACTATTGGCAAGCCAAGTTCATTAAGTCCTATATGTAGTTCATAGGTTACCAAAGGGTCCTCCGGTTCAATCCGAAACTTGATTTCAATTTCGATCGATCCCTTTTCATTGCGAGATATAACTTCCTTGAAACCACCTCTTTTGAGTAGTGCGGCTTTGACGTTATCTGTCAAGGCATCATGTAAAAAACCGAAGACATCAAATAGTGTCGATTTACCGGTCCCATTGGCACCCAAGAAAACAGCCATATCCGGCAGATTATTGATTCTTATATCCTGAAAAACCTTAAAGTTTTTCAGGCGTAATTCTTCAACCTTCATCTTAATCAACTCCTTTACTGTTACAGATATAGTTCTTTAGAGTACCCCGGATTACCTGCTATATAATGTAAATATCTTTCATCACTATTTCATGCGAGTTTATGTATGTCAAAGTATCCACAGTAACAGTAATATAGCCGCAATCAAACGTGTATTTATGCCTTTGATCAATAACAAGCGATTACTAGTATTTGTTGTCCCTCTTGAGAGTATGACTATATTTGAGCTGCCTCATGCACAGGCAGAGTTTTCCCATCCAGTTGTAAACAATCTGTCTCGCTCCATACCTCCATTATTAGTTCACGTATCTTACATCTGTCTAAATTTATGTTATTGACAATTATCGCAAAACTTAACCTTGAATAATTTTCTTGCTCTCTCAACCGTGTCTACCCAAAAATATTTTCCATTTCGTTTTTCATTGTATAAAACCTTTTCCCTAAAATGGACCACGTTTACATTCTCGCACCCTGGCCGATGAAGTGTATTCCTAACAGTATCCTTAATAACAATAACAACATAACCTTTGTCTTCCAGCTTAACAGCTTTAAACTGGCTTACATGTATACGTTGAATCATCTGACGACATTAAAGAATAATCAGACGAAACAGATTAATATCTTAAATGGTCAGAATGTACCCTATAAAAAATATTACATCCTCAATCTGCGTGAGGATAAGGTGAATGTGGTGATTGAATTCGCCAATAAGAAGGAGTGCGGTCTGGGGCTTGCTATGCCTAAAACGACTAAAAAAAGCCCCCTTTCGGCGAGAGGTCTGACCACAGCGTTGGCTATTTCTAATAGTTTCTGAAATTCTCTCCAAGTGTCTGCGCCTTTGGTGCTGTTTTCTTGATAAATTTTCTCGCAGCCGAAATCTTTAAGTTGCTGAAGTCGAACATTGAGGTCTTGTATTGTTGCGGATGATAATACACGAGCATATCCGTATTTCACGAAAGGTTTTCCCTCCTTATTTACTTCCAAGGGAGTTCATTTTTCACATGTATATTGGTCCTGTTAACGTGACAGCTCCACCGCACTGTCTATAACTATAATGTATTCTCTATCCTTTAAACCCATTTTAAGCATGAAGAAAATGGAAAATATTATTTATGAAACTGTTTAAAAACGATAATGCTGGACTTTGCTCGACCGATCTGGTAATCTAAACGGCTCTTTCTCAAATAAGATGAAAAAAGTACTGGGCCATCGGAAGGCATGAATAGCAGAATTAAAATGAAGCATCGTAGAGGTGGTGGACGAGCTGGTATTGAACTGATAAATGCCTATAATGTCCTAAAAATGAGTGACCTTGCCGGATGATATCACCTTATTTGAGAAAGAGCCCTTTTTAATGCACCATACTCTTGAGACTGCATCGGCCATTTCTTGAGCAACCTTAAAATGTAAACCTTCACATTTTGGACATGGGCCTGTGACTTGAATAGGTTGAAGTAGTTCATTTGCCTTTATCAACCATTTCTTATACTTCTTATATGGTTTGTGAAGATCATCTAAGAAGCTCTTAAGCGAATCGCAGATTTGATTTGGATTCATTATAAACGGATAAACTTGATCATGATTAGCTGGATCCAAGAGAAAAGATTTTACTTGAGAATAATTTTTGTCGATCTCGCTAAAATAGGGTATTTCATTCTTGTATTTCCTAATCAATGATATGTATTTAGGGCTATCCAATATTGAAAAAAAGTCACGTTTATTGAAATTTTGCAAAAGAGTAAATAGCCCTCTTTTATTCTCTTCATTTAGATTTTCAAAGAAATCTCGGACCGCTTGAGGATCCTCCGTAATATCTATTTTTCACCCCTTCATTCAATCTAAATAATTGACAAAAGCACTTGAATGCCAGACGGGTGCTGTTGTATTTAAATATTGTTACCCATTAACAGGCCTAACAATATGGCTCACAGCTTTGAATTCCAATACTCTACTTATG
>DASRMA010000193.1:0-24197 GCA_035648155.1 Desulfosporosinus sp. | reverse complement strand
ACTGAAATTCTACGATGAGAGACCTAGCTTGCTAATCTCCACTGGTAAATTTCATCATTAACAATGGACGATATTCGAGTTATATCCAGAACATCCGCTGTACATGCTTGAAAAATAAACGTTAACAAGCCATTAATCCCGGGTTAATTGCAAGCATAGGGATTGTTGCCATCATCTCTCTAAGCTATCTAAAAGTCAAATCAAGCCTACACAGCGAATAATAGTCACTCAAAATTGGGCTAAGGGGAGGAAAAACTTATGATATTAGGATAAGTGCGAGTGGACGTAAGGATGGCGTGACGAGCGAAGCCGGTACTGGTGGCTACAGGATTAGAGTATGAATATAGTTCTCTCGCTGGCAAGAGAATCAACGGTTGTACCGGATGCACGCTTTGTGCTGGCGATAAAAAATGTAAACAGCAAGATAACTGGAACGAAATAGGGCGCAAGATGATGCAAGCCGATGCCGTAAAATGGCAATGATTGAATCCGTGAATGTAGGGGCATATGGTCAATCTTACACCTGTGGATATGGCCATGAATGTCGCGTTGGCAGGGTGGCGCGGATCTAGATGTCTCTAGTGATACTGTGGATAACGGTACCACACTAAAATAGAGGCGTCTTTTTCATTTCTCTAAGGTTAACGTCATGGTCATTATATTCGTCAACTTACGGACAGGCAAGGCCGCCAGCTTTTGGACTTTTTAATTCAGCATCAACACAAACCATGAAAGACATATCGAATTGGGTACATTGTTGTTTTTATCTCATTCTATTGCAACTTCTGTAAATGCAGGAAAGGTCGCATTTACGGAAAACCCAACGGCCATAAACTACGCCCAATCAAAAGCCCTATTGAAGAGACAAATAATATTCGATAACCTGTGATGAACAGTTCAATGGTAATGAATTTAGCTTTCTACGCCACATGAAAAGGCAATCAATTCAATAATTTGACGTCGGGTTTGGATACTGGCTTTGATTTACGCCTGATCTCAAAATCTATTTATATTTTGGCCGTTTGAGTTGGAGTTAGAAGCCGGACATATATTAGGTTTGGTGTGTTTTCTAATTGAACGATAGGTTTTTGCTAGGCACGTGGAGTGCAATACAGGAAAAATAAATCTTAGAAGAACCAGATTTATTCCGTATTTGAATCTTAAATGGTTAAAAAAGTAAATTGACTTATTAATTTTTTTAACATCCCTTAAAAGAATTTATAGAGGACATATAAGTCTGCCATACCGGCTAACTTATTCACCGTAGGTACAGAAGGCAGAATGCTAGCGGCACTTAAGCATCTAGAGCGTATTCGTTGTTTGCAATTATAATGGTCCACCAATTAACGAGACCAGGTGGAATCTCGACGCTTGTCGTTCTGATATTATTATTTCCTGGAATTCGTATTTTTGGCAGGAATATTTAGGAAGTTTATAGAATTATAGACGAAAGCAATTTAAGGCATTAGAACAGATGAAAAGTAAACAATACCGGGCGAAGTTAGGCTGACAAGTCGTAGCAACTGCTTGTTGTGATAAAGGAGGGAATATAATGGGATCAGCTTCCGATCGTAGAATCATTGCTAGATACACTCTGATAGGCATAGCTTTCGGACTGATTTTTCCAATATCCGCCCTACTTCTGGAAATTTACACTACCCAGTTGCCTTTTGTAGTAAACAGCATTATTCAGGCCCACATTCAGAATAAGTTAATATTCATAATTGACACTGCCCCGATTTTTCTCGGGCTTTTTGCGATGACGGGCGGAGTGATCCAAGCCAGTGCAAAGCGGTTATGCATCGCTACTAAAAATCTCGAGCAGGCTCGCGAAGAATTAAAAATGGCCAATCAGGAAAGCTATCATAACTCTATTACAGATGCTTTGACGGGTCTGCCAAATCGGAGGCGGTTGGATGATTTTATGGCAACAACCATACAGTTCGCACAAAGAACAGGTTCTCCCGTTTCCGTGATGATGGTTGATATAGACCATTTTAAAGCATACAACGATAATTACGGACATTTACAGGGAGACTCGTGCCTAAAGGCGATTGCGGATGTGCTTAGTTCGATCATCAAGAGATCAGTCGATTTGGTTGCCAGATATGGAGGCGAGGAATTCGTAATAATACTCGCTGATACTGACTCTGCAGGAGCTGTAGTTATGGCAGAACAGCTTAGAGCTTCGGCTGAGGCGTTGGCTATTCACCACGAATTTTCTCATACAGCTAGTGTTGTTACGATTAGTATAGGCTTTGCAACTGTCCAAACGCCTGCTGTCTCATTCGATACTCTCCTTGACCAGGCTGATCAAGCTCTGTATCAGGCAAAAAGAGGATGTCGTAATTGTTGTGTGCAGTTATCCATAGGGAATGGAGATGAATGATAATGCAACAAGCAAGAAACATGTATGGTATTTTTTGGAAAGAATAAGTCAGAGCTCAATTAGTTGTGCTCTTCAAGTGGAGAATTTTATCGAACGACAAATCCACAAATTTAAAGTTTGCGAGCAACAAGCAGATGCATTAAATAATGCAATTGGGTTAATGAATGGGAACTTGGAGATCATTAAGAACTAGCTTCAATTATGGCACCTATCAATGATGACCTTTTATTTATAAAAGAATAGGGTATGCAATGCTCTTTCCGACATTCTTCGCTTCTTCGGCATGAGATAATTATTCGATATCTTATTGAAGGAGTGTAGTTAAGATGAACAGAAAAATAATTGCCTTAATATTAATCTCATGTAGTTGCATTTTTGTAACAACACCAGCTTTTGCTGCCACTAATAATCTGAGCCCAGAGACTAACTCATCACAAATTATTAGCACAAATAGGCTTTTCGGACAGACAAGATATGAGACTGCCAAGGTTATTTCTGAGTATTATGGCAGCGGAAAGGTTAAGAACGTAATCCTTTCCACAGGCAACGACTTTGCAGATGCTTTATCGGCAAGTGTCCTGGCCCATGAAAAGGAAGCCCCTATACTATTAGTCGATGCTTCTGTCGATAGCTCTAAGGACTCGTTTGATTATATCATTCAACACCTTGATTCAACTGGGACGGTTTATATCATTGGGGGTACGGGAATTATAGGCCCGGAATTTGAGATCAAACTTAAGGACCTTGGATTCGGAAATGTTTTTAGAATTGCTGGCAGGGACAGGTATGATACATCTTATACAATAGCTAGTTCACTTAATAATGTAAATGTATCCACAGTAGTGATATCCTCAGGAGAACAATATCCTGATGCCCTAAGTATCTCAAGTTTTGCCGCATATAATGGCTGGCCGATTCTATTATCTCCTCGCGATGCGCTCCGTCCAGATATGAAAAGCTATTTGTTGGAAAAGAAGCCTTCGAAAGTATACATTACCGGGGGAGTAGGAGTGATCTTAGAAAAGGTAAAATCCGAAATTAGTAGTTTGTTGCCACAGGCTAGCGTTGAACGTTTGATGGGACAGACTCGGTTTGATACAAATGTTATTATTGCAGAAACTTTTGCACCTACTCCATCAACAGTATATCTAACTACAGGTTACGGTTTTGCAGATGCTGTCTCAGGTAGTGTTGTGGCAGCCAAAAGTGGAGATCCCATTATTTTTATAGACCCGTCCGTGCCAACGTTACCAAAATCAGTGGCCAGTTACTTTGAGAAACTTTATACAAATCATTTAAGTCCAAATTTAATTTCTTTTGGGGGTAGTGGAGTTGTAACAGATGAGATAATGAAGGTTTCAAGCGACCTGATTTCAGGAACAGCGAAAGAAACTAGTATCTATTCTATAGCGGATATTTCGGCAACAGTTCCTCAAAAGGGCAAATTTGCTTTACCGGTAACGGTTCAAGCTAAGCTTTACAACAGTGATACTCTCAACGTGGCTGTTCAGTGGACTTCCAAGTTGATCGATACCAGTATTATCGGATCAAGAGTTTATGAGGGAGTTGTAGTGGGCTATGACAAAGCAGTCAAACTTTTGCTTACTATTAAAGCCCCAATACCGATACCAATGGCTCAATACTCTACTCGATTTGATCCAACACTGGCCAATCGTACGGAGAACCTTCGTCTTGCAGCAAAGGCTCTTGATGGAAAGTTATTAGCACCTGGAGAGCGGTTCTCTTTCAATAAGAGTGTCGGAGAGCGAATTGCTCAGGCGGGTTATAAGGAAGCTCTGATCATCGAAGGAAACACCTTTACGCCGGGACTAGGAGGGGGTGTCTGCCAAGTTTCTTCCACACTGTATAATGTCGTTCTTCTTGCTCATCTAGAGGTTATCGAACGACATCCTCATTCCCTGCCCGTGAATTATGTTCCAAGCGGGAAGGATGCAACTGTAAGCTTTCCCATTCTTGATTTTAAATTCAGAAATAGCACAGACGCTTATCTGTTAATCCGTAGCTCCTTAGTAGGTAATACCTTAACCTTTCAGTTTTATAAAAGGCAAACAAGATGAAGTAGTTCAATCGTTCCCTATCGAGAAAACGCAAATAGGTCCAGCGGAATAAACTCCACTGGCCTAATATTTTTGCTTAGAAATAATGCAAATTATGAAAACTAAAATATGATTAGGATCAAATGCATAATGAACCAATGATATTGACAGGATAATTGGCAGGAGCCCTAAAAGTACGTAAACACACTATTAATTATTAAAGGGGACGAAGTTTCATGAAAAGAGCAGGCTACCGCAGGAGCGAAGCTTAGCCAAAGAAGATAACATATCCGAAAAGGTCTTTGTCGGGGGCGATATTATTCAGTTTCTATGGTACAATGTGAACAGATATTTTGTAAAACTTAGAGAAAATAGGAGGTTGCTGGTGAAAATGAGAAAAAATAATCGCAAATTGATCTCTTGGATAGGGATCTTGATCTTTGTCCTTTCGGTTGGTCTTGTGGGGTGTGGCGCTGCTAAGGATGAGACAGCTAATAAAGAAAAGCCTACGTTAGTCCTTGCAGATCCGGGGTGGGACAGTGTTCAATTCCATAATTCGGTAGTTCAATTCATTATTGAGAAAGGGTACGGTTACAAAGCAGAAGTTGTCAGTGGCTCGTCCCCAATTACGGTCGCTGCTTTTATTAAAGGGGATATCGACATTTTTACGGAACTTTGGACGGATAATATCAGGGACATTTACGACTCGGCGATAAAGGATGGCTCGATCAAGGAAGTATCGATGAACTTTGATGATAATGCTCAGGGGTTGTATGTTCCAACTTATCTGATCAAGGGGGATCCTGCTAAGGGAATTAAGCCGCTCGCACCAGATCTAAAAAGTATTCAAGATTTGCCTAAGTATTGGGAGCTCTTTAAAGATCAGGAAGTCCCTACAAAAGGCAGAATGTATGGTTCGCCTCCAGGTTGGGTAGTTGATACAATACTACAAGCCAAAATTAAGACTTATGGTTTAGATAAAACCTATAACTATTTTAGCCCAGGGTCTGACACGGCACTTTCAACCTCATTGTCTAAAGCGTACGAAGAGGGAAAACCGTGGTTAGGGTATTACTGGGAACCAACGTGGATCATGGGGAAATATGATATGACCCTACTCGCTGATACGCCTTTTGATGAGGCACTCTGGAAGGACGGCTACAAATGCGAATTTGCACCGTGCGATGTGACCGTCGGAGTGAGCAAAGGTATGGAGACTAAAGCTCCTGATATCGTTGAGTTTTTAAGTCATTATGAAACAAGCAATGCCTTGACGAATGATGCGCTTGCTTATATGCAAGATAATAAAGCAGATGTAGATGAAACGGCTATATGGTTTTTGAAGACCCATACTGACCTTTGGACGCCATGGGTACCAAGTGAAGTTGCTGATAAGGTCAATGCAGCATTAAAGTAGAGTGAAATGGTCAGAGTAGCATGTGTTAATCACATGCTACTTTTGCCCAATTTCTTTAAAGGGGTAGTGATTTATGTTTCCAGAGACCCTAAGGATTGACATCGGAATCTACGTGGATCAGTTTGTCAAATGGTTAATGCATAGCTTTCCAGGCTTCTTTGATGCGGTGGCTACAGGGGTACTTTGGTTCATCCTGAAGATGGAAACCTTCATGTTATGGCTGCCTTGGTGGGCCATACTAATCTTGGTCTTCGTCATAACTTGGCGGGTAAAAGAACTGAAGTCTGCGGTGATCTATACCGCCTTAATCACCCTCATCGGAATGTTCGGGCTTTGGGAGTCCATGATTCAAACTGTAGCCATTGTACTGACTTCTGTAGCTATCTCGTTACTACTTGGAATCCCAACTGGGATTCTTATGGCCTATTATAAACGATTCAATGATATTATGCGTCTGGTGTTGGATGGAATGCAAACTATGCCAAGTTTTGTATACTTGATCCCAGCGATGATGCTTTTTGGGATGGGGAAGGTCCCAGCGGTCTTTGCAACCATAATTTATGCAATCCCCCCGATTGTCCGTTTAACGGATTTAGGAATACGAAATGTTCCGAAAGAAATGGTAGAGGCGGCGCATTCGTTTGGTTCCTCCAAATGGCAGACTTTAACGAAAGTTCAGCTTCCCCAAGCCTTGCCTACGATTATGACGGGCATCAATCAAACAACGATGATGGCTTTGGCCATGGTAGTGGTTGCCTCAATGATTGGGGCAAAAGGATTAGGGTACGATGTTTTACAGGCAATTATGCGTATTGATATTGCCAAAGGGTTTGAAGCAGGAATTAGTATTGTTTTTCTGGCGATCATCATCGATAGATTAACCCAATCAGTAGCAGAGCGGTTCAAATTTCCAGAGTAGGGGGATTGAATATGAGTCATGCAGTTAAGGTCAAAGTTGAGAATCTAACCAAGATTTTTGGTCGCACCCCCCGTTCAATCTTACCCCAATTAAAAAAGGGCGTCTCAAAAGCAAAGATTCTTCAGGATTCGGGGCATACAGTGGGAATCTATGATGTATCCTTTGAGGTGCTTGAAGGTGAAATCTTTGTCATTATGGGTTTGTCAGGGAGTGGGAAATCGACGTTAATACGTTGTCTTAATCTCCTGAACAAGCCTACAGAAGGGAAAGTATGGGTTGACAATGAGAATATCGTCCAATTTGACCATAAGAAGCTCAGGGAATATCGGCAAAGCCGTACAGCAATGGTGTTTCAACATTTTGGGCTTTTCACTCATAAAACTGTTTTAAATAATGTGGTTTACGGACTGGAAATCAAAGGAATGCCGCTCTCGGAGCGAATGGAGATTGCCCAAGCTACTTTGGAAAGTGTTGGACTTGAAGGTTGGGGAGATAAGTACCCGAGTCAGTTAAGCGGCGGAATGCAGCAAAGGGTAGGGTTAGCCAGGGCATTGGCTACGAATCCCGATATACTTCTCATGGATGAACCCTTTAGTGCCCTTGATCCCTTGATCAAGCGGGAGATGCAGCAGGAATTGCTGGATATTCAGTCAAAGCTAAAAAAGACAATTATTTTCATTACCCATGACATCAATGAAGCCTTCAAGCTTGGTGATCGGGTTGCTATCATGAAAGATGGAATCATCGAACAAATTGGCACCCCCGATGAGATCTTAGCGGCGCCAAAGAATGATTACATTAAGAAATTCGTTCAGGATATTGACCGTTCTAGAGTTTTGCAAGCGAAAAATATTATGTTTAAGCCCTCTGCGCTGATCTCTTTGAAGGATGGGCTAAAAGTCGCGATCAAGGAGATGGAACAGAGTGGTATTTCAAGTATTTTCGTGCTTGACCATGAGCGTCGTCTTAACGGTCTCATCACGATCGATGATGCCCTTGAGGGTTTAAGGAATAATAAGACGCTGAAGGATATTCTTAAACATGAGTTTTTCACAACGACCCCAGAGACTTATATGCAAGAACTGATTCCACTCGCTACGGAAACAAAATATCCGATTGCTGTGGTGGATGAGAAAGAGAAGCTTTTGGGGATTATTGTTAGAGTTACGGTGCTTTCTAATTTGGTGTAATTAAAGAAAAAAACTTGTCTGAGTTGAAAGGTTGTTTGTATTGAGAGGAGAGGTTGCTCATTGCCATAAAGCTCACAAGAACACGTTCACTAATGTTAAAAAAAATTAGGAGGAAAAGAATTATGAAAAAGAAATCTTACGGAAGAAAGCTATTGTCACTTTTCACAATTGCAACCATGGGGGTATTACTTACATTTAGTTCAGCATTTGCAGCCTCATCAATAGTTACCGCTCCAGTGAACATTAGTACGGCTGGGAATTATGCAATCTTGGCACAATCAGGCATCTCTACTGTTCCAGATTCTGTTATTACTGGAGATATAGGTGTTAGCCCAATTGTTGCTACGGCGATTACAGGATTTTCTCTGACCGCGGATGCTACGAATGTATTCTCAACTTCCCCTCAAGTTACGGGAAAAGTATACGCTGCAGATTATGCTGCTCCAGCTTCCGTTAATCTTACGGCAGCGGTAGGCAACATGAGAACTGCGTACATCGATGCTTCTGGAAGAACACCTAATTATACCGACCTGTTTACTGGAGACATTAGCGGTCAAACGCTGACACCTGGTGTCTACAAATGGAACACAGCAGTTTCAATCAATTCGGATGTCACACTCAATGGTGGGCAGGATGATATTTTCATTTTCCAAATAGCGAATGGAATTAACCAAGCCAACGGGACCAGAATCACCTTAACGGGTGGAGCACAAGCCAAGAATATCATCTGGCAAGCATGTGAAACCGTTGCTATTGGAACGGGTGCACATTTTGAAGGAATCATACTTGGCGGAAAGAATATCACGTTGGGGACTCATGCATCGATCAATGGACGATTGTTGGCACAGACTGCAGTTACCTTGATTAAGAGCACAGTTGTAGCTCCTTAAGACCAATAACAAAAGGGTCATAGCGAACAAAGTGAGGATTGCCGGAAATGGCGGTTCTCACTTTTCACTATTCAATATGTAATCCAAGCAAGGGTCCTCGTTGTGTTAGTAGTTTCGCAGGGTCAACCTTTTTTCAACATCTGGAAACAAAGGGGCATGAGATCATCCTTAATCATATATAGGCACTTCCTGTATGGGGAGAAATAAAACCAGCTAGGTGTAAACCTAGCTGTCAATACTGTAACCTCATTTAAAAAACGAACTATTTTTGTCCACCACAAGGTGCTGATGGAGACGCAAAACTGGAACTCTTGAGCTTACAATCCTCACATACCTTTAAACCTTGAGCCTCATACAAATCTTCTGAAGGAACTTCAACCCCACATTTTTCACACTTACCCATATTACTCTCCTCCTTGAAAATTGAAATGAATAAAAATAGAATAATTATAACTAGACTTTATTTCAATTATTATACCATATTTCCTATCATCTGCACAGATGAAACAGTTCATTGACCTGCAAGGTGGCTTGTGGGCACAAGGAAAGCTCATGAATAAGGTCGTCAGTGCTATGTCCTCAGCACAGAATGCTCATGGCGGTCAGGAAGGCACAGTTAAGAGTCTATACACTTCGATGATGCATTTGGGGGGGCTTGCTTACCATAAATATAGAACGAGGTGCTTCGTGTGGTGACGCGGGGCATTTCGTTCTTTATTGGATAAAAGCATTACCCCATAAACCTTTAGAATTATATTGTATTTTCGTGTACAAATTCCTAATATAATATAGTTTTTACGACAGAATACATGTTAATATGTATATAATGCCCCGAGCAAGGGAAGAGAGGTAATGTATGGTGTTAAAACTTAGTGATTCCATTACCCAAAAGATTGTTGATTTCATTTATGGAAATAGTGGATATCATGGTATCGTTTGTGATGATACAGGGACAATTATTGCGGATTCAAATTTTGCTCAATCAAGAATAGGCGTACAACATAAGGGAAGCCTAGAAATATTAGAGAATGGTAAGGACTTTGCATATGTAACTGCAGCTGATGCTAAGGCTACTGAAGGTCGATCTAAAGAGGGGTTTAGTGTAGTCATTAAGGCAGATGGTATAGTAATTGGTACATTTGCGGTGGCAGGATCATTAGAGATCGTTGAACCAGTAGCCAAGATAGCGGCTGGCATGGTAGCCATGATGTTTCGGGATGAAGAATTGAAGGAGATTGTGCGTCGCCAGGTTCATGTTCTAAGAATTACGGTGGAACAGGCCGCAAGTGCGGTGCAACAAACGGCGGCTTCGGCACAGGAGGTAGCATCAATCAGTCAAACGATCGCTGAGGAAGCCCAGGAAGGGGAAAATCAGCTACAATCCACGGCAGGTATCTTAGAACTTATTCGTCGAGTAGCCAAGCAGACCAATCTTTTAGGATTGAATGCAGCAATAGAAGCGGCCCGAGCAGGCGAACAAGGTCGTGGATTCTCGGTGGTTGCGGGTGAAGTGCGCAAATTAGCTGAAGAGAGTAATCGTTCAGCCAATGAGATTAGTGTCATATTACTGGAATTTCAGACCATTATCCAAAAAATATCAGAGAGTTCCCTACGGAACAGCGCAATTACCCATGAGCAGGCCATTGCTAATCAGGAAATTGCCAAATTAGTAGAAGGGGTTCAACAAGTGAGTCAGGAATTACTAACGTTGGCTTCTAGTCTATGAGCACGTTAGAGAGAGAATGCTTGGGGCGCGAGTCCTTCAAAATAACCATACGGTAGACAAGCGAAGAGACCATCTGAAGAAGGTGGTCTCTTCGTTTTGAGTATGTATAAAACGCGTATTAGGATGTTATAAAAGCCTGTCAGACCATTAGACAATATGATACAATTACAATTACAATTATAAGGCGAAAAGGAGATGGATATATGGCCTGTAACCTTAGTGATTTCATTGCGGATAAAATAGTAAAATTCATCCATGAAAAAAGCGGATTTGCAGTAATCGTATGTGATGACACAGGGACAATCATTGCTGACTCGGCCCAAACTAGAATAGGGGTGCAGCATAGGGGCAGTAAGAAAATAATGACATCTGACCTTGGCTCTGTCGCCATTACAGCAGAGGAAGCTGAAGCAGATCTTGACGGAAAGCTGAAAGAGGGCTTTAACATTGCAATTGAAGCAGACGGAGTTAAAATTGGCACCTTTGGTATCGCCGGAGCTTTGTTAATCGTCCAGCCAGTTGCAAGGATAGCAGCAGGTATGGTCGTTATGATGTTACGAGACGAAGAATTAATGGGCGTGATTCGCAATCATGTACAGGTGCTGAATTCTTCGGTAGAGCAAGCTGCCAGTGGGGTGCAACAAACGGCGGCTTCAGCCCAGGAGGTAGCATCAATTAGTCAAATGATCGCTGAGGAAGCCCAGGAAGGGGAAAATCAGCTAAAATCCACGGCAGGTATCTTAGAACTTATTCGTCGAGTAGCCAAGCAGACCAATCTTTTAGGATTGAATGCAGCAATAGAAGCGGCCCGGGCAGGTGAACAAGGTCGTGGATTCTCGGTGGTTGCGGGTGAAGTTCGCAAATTAGCTGAAGAGAGTAATCGTTCAGCCAATGAAATTAGTGTTATATTACTAGAATTTCAAAATATTATTAAAAAGATATCAGAGAGTTCCTTGCGTAATAGCGCGATTACACAGGAACAGGCGAAGGCCAATCAGGAAATTGCTCAGTTAGTAGAAGGAGTTCAACAAGTAAGCCAAGAATTGCAATCGCTAGCCTCTAAACTTTAAGCGAAAACTAACAAGCATATGCAGTAATAGATATCTTCTGATTGGGCAAAATTGAAATAGATAGAGGATTGATTATAATAATTGGAGGTTACTATGAAACTTACTTTGGCATACGGAAAAAATGGCGTGAGCGTGAACGTTCCTGATAATTCTACTGTTATTGAGCCAACCCACTTAGCGGCACTCGAGAACGAGCATGAGGCCGTGTTGGGTGCTCTGCGCAACCCAAGCGGTACTAAACCCCTGAGACAAATGGTGAAGTCTAGTGATCGGGTGGTCATTGTCATCAGCGACATTACTAGACCTACGCCCAATGAAAAGTTAATTCCCTGGATACTTGAGGAACTTCCCCATGTCCCCTTGGAGAATGTTACGATCATTAATGGTCTCGGGACTCACCGTGACAATACCCGAGAAGAACTTATTCAAATGTTAGGCGAAACTGTTGTAGAAACTGTTCGAATTATTAATCACCACTGTCACGAAAAAACAGAACTGACTCATCTTGGCACAAGTAGTTTTGGTTGTGAGGTATACCTGAACAAAGCTTATGTGGAGGCCGACTTTAGGATTGTGACAGGGTTCATAGAACCTCATTTTTTCGCCGGTTTCTCTGGAGGCCCAAAGGGAATTATGCCGGGTATCGCAGGGATTGAAACTATCCTAACATTTCATAACGCCAAAATGATTGGACATCCGTTGGCTACCTGGGGTATGCTGGAAAATAACCCCCTTCAACAAATGACTAGGGAAGTCAATACGTTTTGTAGACCAGATTTCTTACTTAATGTCGCGCTAAATGGCGAGAAAGAGATCACCAATGTTTTTGCAGGTGAGTTAGTGGAGGCTCACAGTATAGGGTGCGCATACGTCAAAGAACATGCCATGGTTCAATGTGATGCTCGCTTCGACGTTGTGATAACGACGAACTCAGGTTATCCTCTTGATCAAAACCTATATCAGGCTGTCAAAGGTATGGACGCAGCACGTATGATTGTCAAACAAGGGGGTACGATTATTTGCGCAGCAGAATGCAGCGAAGGCATGCCGAAACATGGAAACTTTGTGAAGATATTGCAGAGGCGTAATTCTCCCAAGGAAATCTTGGAAATGATCAATGAACCTTCTTTTCAAATGTTCGACCAGTGGGAAGCTCAAAGATTGGCTATGATCCAGGAATGGGCAGATGTTTATGTGTATTCCACATTACCCGATGAATCAGTTAAAATAGCAATGCTTACCCCTACGCAGGACATTGAACAGACGTTGAGCGAACTCGTGAGTAAGTACGGAGCTGAAATGAGGATCGCGGTATTGCCTCTTGGACCGTTCACTATTCCTTATGTCGAAGAATAAGAAGGCGGTGTCCTTAAGGAGGGATGATGTGCACGAAATGTCTTTAATGGGAGGAGTATTTGAGGTTATTGAAAAGACTATCTCCCAGCATGATATTAAGCTAGTACTGCAGGTTAAACTTAAAGTTGGAGAACTCACCAATGCAGACCCAGAAGCCCTGCAGATGGTGTTTGAAGCTTTTTGCAAGGATACCATCTGTGAAGGAGCAGAGCTAATTATAGAGCGAGTTCCGGTGCTCGGTCGTTGCCGGAACTGTCAACTTGAATTCACCGTGAAAACTATGTTTTTTCTCTGTCCGGCGTGCCAAGATACTAACATTGAAGTTATTCAGGGAGAGGAACTTTTACTAGAAAGTTTGGAGGTTGAATAAATGGAATCTAATCGACGTGAAATTGAAGTGATGGCTAATTTACTCAGCGCAAATGATGTGCAGGCAGCAGTAAACCGCGAACATTTCCTCAAAAACAAATGTTTAGCCATCAATGTGATTGGTTCTCCTGGAGCGGGGAAGACCTCTCTTTTGGAGAAGACATTGCCACTTTTAACACCAGACATGCATGTGGGGGTTATTGAGGGCGATATATTTACGAGTAAAGATGCGGATCGCATTGCAGCTCACGGGGTTCCAGTTATTCAGATTAATACCGGTGGAGGATGTCACCTGGACAGTAAAATGGTAAGTAAGGCAATGCCTGCGTTTAATTGGCAAGCAACGGATCTGATGATTATAGAAAATGTTGGGAATCTTATCTGTCCCGGTGACTTTGATTTAGGAGAAGCTTTTAAAATCATTGTGTTAAGTATTGTTGAGGGAGACGACAAACCTGCTAAATATCCTGTGATCTTCCGCAACGCTAAAGCAGTTGTGCTAAATAAGATGGACCTTGAGGCGTATACTGATGTGAATATGGAGAATATGCGCAAAGATATCCTGGCAATAAATCCTGACATTCAGATCTTTGAGGTCTCTTGTCGTAACGGAGATGGCCTTAAAGTATGGACAAGTTGGCTATGTCAAGAAGTCAAGGCCTATCAGCAAAACAGAGATTAGTTTCTATTCTGTAGGTTATGACGGTTTCGCTGTGGAATTGTATCAGTGAACTCGTTCAACTAAAGTTGAACATCGCGACTTCGGTGGGGGATTCTACCCCCACCGAAGCAGGGTAACGGGGCACTACTCCCACTTATAGAAGTGAGAGTCTAGTGGATAAAAGTTAACAGACAGAACAAGCTCACAGATAAGTACATGGTGGCATGTGCATTATCTGTGAGCTTGTTCTGTCTTCTGGTTATACGTTTAAGAATTAAGTGTAGCCGTTAAACCTGACGAGAATTTCCCCTCGCGCTGTATGGAGTCAATCTCGTTCAGTACAAATTCGGTCAGACGAGGAAATAACGCTTGGATTTCCGGGCTAATGTCCATACCCCAGTCGAGACTTTTAGGTTGCATACCAAAAATCAAGGTTTTAGGTGCTTGCCCTAAAACTTTAGCCATGGCAAGCACCTCTAAGATCCCGATTTGATGAAAGGATACTTCGTACTGTTCAGGCAACACCTTGATATCTCCTGGGTGAAAGCGGAACAACGCCCCTGGCTCAGCTTGAGCATTAAGGGCATCGACAATAATTAGGAAGTCGACTTCTTGAATCAGATGCACCAGTTCAAGTCCAGCTGTTCCCCCTTCGAGGAGCTCCACATTTTCAGGGAGCTCCATATTTTCCAGCTCCTCTAGAAAGCGAACACCAAGACCCTCGTCTGACAAGAGGATGTTCCCTACCCCCATCACCATAATTTTAGGTGAATGCATGATTACAGTCCCTTCTGATTTTTTCTGATTTTGCCAAAGAACATAAATAAGAATTGTTCATAGGCAGCTGTGAAGACCAGATAAACATGAATAGCAACTACAGCAATAAATAACCACATAAAGATGTAGTGAAGACCGCGTACAGAAGCTAAACCGCCAAAATATCCGGCTAAGCCTGCGAATTGAACGGGCCAGTAGAGTATTGCGCCAGTGATAGCCTGAACCACTGTCATAATAGGTAAGGCAATATAAGCTAGTTTTTGAAGTGGATTATACTTCCCAGTTTCGGGATGTTTGCCCATAAAAAGATAGTACTTCGTTTGGGGCCATATGTTTTTAATATCTTGGGTATTGAGTAAAATCTCACCGTAATCCTTTTGTTCTCCAAAAAAGGAAAAGTAGAAACGAACAACTCCATTTATTATTAAGAAGTACATAAAGAAAAAGTGTAGATTGCGGAACAGGTTCATGGGCATTCCCGGAAAAGGGGAATGAATGAACCAACCTGTAATACCTAAAACCAAAAAATTGATAAGATTAATCCAGTGGCTTATTCGCTGGAATAATGGGTGGTCTGATGGATGAACCATGTCCTTTCCTCCTTTTCTACCAGCCGATCCGGAATTTTTGCACGTCGTTGGTTACTGGATCGATGAGGTGAATTGCACATGCCAGGCAGGGATCATAGGAACGGACCACCCGGACAATGTTGATAGGATTTTCAAGGTCAGGAACGGGCACGCCGATTAAGGCTTGTTCTAGCGGTCCACGGACACCCGAGTCATCCCTTGGGGAGAAATTCCAGGTTGTAGGAACGACCATTTGATAGTTCTCAATTTTATGATTGGCGACTTTGATAAAGTGTCCGAGTGAACCTCTCGGAGCTTCAGTCATGCCGGCACCTTGCCCTTGATCTGGAGCTTCCCAATGCTCAGTATCATGAATGCGGAAATCCTTAGATCCCATTTCTTTCTCTAAAGCATCTAGCCAAGTGAACATCTCCTTAGCCAGAAGAAGGGTTTCATACGCACGGGCAGCATGGCGAGCGACTGCACCCGGCTTGATATGATACTTGGCGATGATGTCCATAAGACCTTTAGGTTGCATAACAAGCATTCGGGCAAGAGGTCCAACTTCCATCGGCTTGCCATCGTAGCGAGGAGCTTTAACGAACGTATAGGCGTCCTTTTTAGCGAGATCCGGTATGGTATCTGAAGTATAGGGCGTTTTCCCATTAGTACTGGCTTTATACCAAGAGTATTGAACATCTTCCGTAATTTTCTGTTCATCAACCGGTAGGATGTTACTCAAATTGCCATCCATGATAATTCCAGCTTTAAGAAATAAGTCTTTCCCAGCATTGTCACGCGCAAATCCACCATAAGAAAGATAATTAGGACTGCCGCCACCCACACCAGCTTGCGCTAAAGGAAGAAGTGGGCCGGTACCAAAGGTTAAAACATCCTGCAAATAAATCTTTTCTATAAAATCAAGCTGTTCAATAAGCATTGAACGGAAATGTTCCACTACTTCAATGTTGGGAAGCATCGTTACGCCACCCACGACAATCGACGATTGGTGGGGCTGCTTTCCGGCAAAGAGTGCCGACATTTTCTTGGCTTTTGCTTGCATCTCCAAGGCTTTAAGGTAGTGGCCTACAGCCATTGTCACTAATTCCGGATCCTTGACACTGAACTCATCCGGTTTGTAGCGAGGGGTCAAAGGAGCGGTATCTCCAGCTGCGACGAGTTTGACGACTTTGTCTTTAACCGCCAGAAGTCCTGGGTCTTTTCCTTGATATTGTGCAACTGCCATGACATCTAAGTAGTCAAGGGCACTGAGGTGATAAAAATGGAGTGGGTGATCATGTAGCCACATTGCACCAATGATAAGATTGCGGATAATTCGACCACCGGCGGGAACGTTTGCCCCAAAGGCTTTGTCCAAGGCCAATGAGGACCCCCAACCGTGGGAACCTGCGCAAACTCCGCATACACGTTCTGTAACATACGTTGCATCCCTGGGATCACGACCGCGGAGCATAGGCTCAATCCCCCGGTACATGGTACCTATGACATGTGCTTCGACAACTTTACCATTTTCGACTTCAACTTCAATCCTTAAATGTCCTTCAATGCGTGTTAAAGGATCGATAACAACTTTTGTCATCTACATGTCCTCCTTATGATCCTTATTGCTCAGTCGTCCACTTGCTGCTGTCGCCACTAAGTGGACCCCTAGGCCTACTGCAGCAGCCCCTCCGATAACGATTCCGACAGTATCTGCATTAATGTGACCGATTCCTGGAAGCTTAAACATTTCTTGTTTGGAATATAAGGGGCTAAATCCGTTATAAAAGTCTTTTTCTGAACATCCGGCACACGGAGATCCGGCATTAATACAAAAGTTGGCATTGTCATTCCACCATACTTGAGCACAATCGGTGTAAGTCTTTGGACCTTTGCACCCCTTCAAAATCAAGCAATATTCTTTTTGAAGGGGATCGTTCCAATCTGTTAGGAATTCTCCGTTTTCAAAGTGACCGCGCCGTGGACAGTTATCATGTAATAAGCTTCCATAGAAAGCAACCGGGCGATTTTGGGAATCAAGTGCTGGAGCCTTCTGATAAGTTAAGTAATACACAAGGGTGCCAATTAAGGTTGTTGGCTTGACAGGACAGCACGGAAGATTAATCACTGTTTTGTTAATCCCCGCGTTTCTGAGGATTTCTGCGACCCCTACGGCACCCGTTGCGCAAGCACCTGGAATTCCAGCTCCTTCGGAGGCACAACTACCAACAGCAATAATTACCTGGGCTTTTTGCGCAGTTTCTATTAGAGTTTTGCGGAAGGGTTTCCCTCCAACCATACAGAAACGGTCTTCTTTAGCTGGGCAGGCGCCCTCTACGACGAGAATGAAGTTTTCTTTTAGAGCGGATTGGTAAGCTTCATCAGCTGTCAGACCGGATCCAGCCATGATGGTTTCATGATAGCGAATGGAGAGCATGTCTAAAATAAGTTCAGCGGGTGAAGGGTTTAAGGTGGCTAGGGCTGATTCTGTACACCCAGTACAATCCATACCCTCCAACCAGATCACAGGTGGCTTCTTCAATGCCTGTTCTACTGCACCAGCCGCTCGAGGAATCATAAGCTCGGGTAGACCAAGTGCTGCCGTTGTTGCCGCAATTAATTTCATAAAATCACGACGAGAAACCCCTTTGAGTTGGAGTAAATCAAAACTACCCATTTTTCCAGTACACCTCCTGAATTCATGTAGTATTACGTCGAGAAAATTGCCAATCTTCCCATAATATCATTAGAGTTATATCATGCAAATGTCATGCCAACAAAAAACAGGCACAAGTAGAGTGTATTTGTCTAAAATATAGACACTCTGATGTTGCTTATCCTCTCTTTTCTAAGGCCAAACCCCTTGTCAGGCGAGTACAGGGCAAATGTGTCTGTATTTCAGACATGTACAAAATACAGACACGTTCGATAATAATATTTAATTGATAAACCCGTACTCTTTAAGCTTCAAATAGAAAGTTGCCCGAGGTATCCCGAGACAGTTGGCTGCAGACGCTCGATTGTTACCGGTCGTGAGCAAAGCCTGGGTTATCATTTTTTTTTCAAGATCTTGCACTGCCGTTTTTAGTGGTTGCATTTTAGAAACTAAGGAATTCTCAACAACCTTATTTAAAAATTTTGGCAAATGATACACTTGGATCACATTGCCTTCAACTGTGTATAGGAGTCGTTCAATCATATTCTCAAGTTCACGGACATTACCTGGCCAATTGTATTGAATTAGGCAATTCAAGGCTTCTTCCGAGAGTATCTTGGGTAGTATTTTCTTAGTTTGAGAAATTTTATGCAGAAAACTGATCGCAAGTTGTGGAATATCATCCTTACGTGTCTTTAGTGAATCGATATAAATATTAATTACGTTTAAGCGATAATATAGGTCTGCTCGAAACTTTCCCTCTTTAACAAGCTGTTGGAGATCGCGGTTAGTAGCAGCCATTACTCGGGCTTCCAATTTTATTGTGCGCGTACCCCCGATGCGTTCAAACTCTCTTTCTTGCAGAACACGCAATAATTTAGCCTGAAGAGTCAAGGACATATCTCCTGCTTCATCCAAGAGAATGGTTCCACCTTCAGCTATTTCGAATTTACCGCGTTTGCCGCCTTTTTTAGCTCCTGTAAAAGCGCCCTCCTCATAACCAAACAGTTCTGATTCTAGTAGTGGCTCAGGCAGAGCGGTACAATTAATTCCGATAAATGGGTTATTTCGCCGTTTACTAAGAAAATGCGTAAAATGGGCAAACACTTCCTTGCCTACGCCGCTTTCGCCTAGAATTAAAACGTTGGCATCATTGCGACTAGCCTGAACGGCCAAACGCCGTAATTCCTTGGTACTTTGACTCTCTCCGATCAAAAATTGTTCACTGTCTTTAAAATAGATCTTTTTGAATTCCAAGCGCTCTTTATACCTTTCTAATTCACCACGAGATTTCTCTACTAGATAAGGTAAACACATATCTATTTCCGCTAAGCCTTGGAAGACTGCTACCGCCTTTTGCTGGCAAGTGTTATACCCGCAAGAGCCGCAGTTAAGTTCATCTTCAGGTTTAATTTTATTGGTAAAGTGCAGAATTTCTTTAATCTCAACCGAGGTAGGTTCCGGCAAAGGATTATAGCGGTTCGTAAAATGGCGGCTTAAGTTAAACGGAGGATATGTTCCCAAATTATCTTTATCTTTGCTTTGGGCATACTTTAAAATACAGCGTTTTCTGCTGAATAAGTCAAGAGGACTGTCCATTTCTGGTCCATCGATACATCCTTTGCATAAAAGTATATCGACAAAACGAAACTGTGATTTTCCGTTCTTAAGCTCGTTCGTAAGGTTTTGTAAAAAGAGTACAGACTCCTCCTTTCCGTCTACGACGGCAATCTCATCTTCTCCAAAAAGGACGCCATTAGGATCAAGATTACGAGTCAGACCACCACTAATCGGGAAGAGTGGTGGCGATGAACTTATGCCCTCAAGTACAGCTTTATAGGATCTATCCTGCTGTTTATGCAAGCCCCTAGACTCGAACATTATTTTTAACTCTTTATACGTCAGTACTCCATCAAGAAAACCAGTACCGAATTCGATCATTTCTTGTTTTTTAGCAATACAGGGTCCAATAAAGACGATCTTGGCCTCGGGATATTTCCAGGATGCGTATTTGGCAGCCGCTATGACAGCAGAATCAACCGGTACGAGATAAGGCAGGAGAGATGGAAATTGCCGCTCAATCATTCCAACAATCGCTGGGCAAAAGGAACTAATGGCCACATCAGGATTAGTTGCCAAAAATTCCTGATAAGCTGGTACCGTTAATTCAATGCCGTGAGTTACCTCTAATATATCTGTAAAGCCTATCTTTTTAAGGGTGTCAAAAAACTCTTTAGGTTCCAAATAGTAAAAGCTAGCGGGAAAAGAAGGGGCAAGTAATGCTACAACTTTTTCCTGACCCAAGAATTTTTCTGTTTCTTCAACATAACTAACAATTTGTTTGGCATTTTGGGAACAGACCCTGACACAATTACCACAACTGATACAACGTTCTTCGACGACTTTTGATTGACCCAATTCAACCTTTATAGCATTTACTGGACAATTTCTCACGCAGGAATAGCAGGCCTTGCATTGATCTTCTATTGTGCTAACGACTGACATTTAGCATTCCTCCTAAGGGACTCAGTGAACTCGTTCAGCTTAAGCTGAACATCGAAACTTCAGTAGGGGATTCTACCCCCACTGAAACGATGTAGAACCCTCCCACTTATAGAAGTGGGAGTCTTACGAATAGATCAATAAAAATATGTCTAAATTCTGTACACTTTTCTTTAGCATAAAGGAAATTATCCTTTATTGTCAAGAAGATTTTAACTTTTTCACATAAATGTAAAATAAAACACATTGTTAGAACATTTCGGGGCGTGTACAATAGAGAGTGAGAGTAACCTAAATATTATAGATGGATGCCTTGAAAGCTGGTCGTTACATTATGAAGACACAAGCTAAGCTTATTTATTTTAATGGGATTGTTCAAGGAGTTGGTTTTCGACCGTTTGTTTTTAAACTCGCAGAAGAACTGGGTATCAGAGGATGGGTGAATAACTCGAGCCATGGTGTTACTATACATGCAGAAGGGCAGAACCTGGACTTGTTCTATAATCGTTTGATGATAGAATCGCCGCCTTTGGCTAAAATTGTAACGGCACGATCCGTTGGGGCAGAACTTAAAAACTATGCGACGTTCGAAATTGTCCAGAGTGAAGTCGAACAAGGAGCGGATGTCTTAATTTCTCCAGACGTTGCAACGTGCGGCGATTGTCTTAAAGACATGGCTGATCATAAGAACCGGTATTACCGATTTCCTTTCACAAACTGCACGAATTGTGGTCCTCGCTATACCATTATTCGTGACGTGCCTTATGATAGAGGACGAACGACGATGTCTGAATTCCCAATGTGCAGCTCGTGTGCAGTGGATTATAAAAATCCAAGGGACCGGCGTTTTCATGCCCAACCGGTTGCCTGTAAAACTTGTGGGCCGCAGCTTCAGCTCAGTGATTCACTTGGCCGCCAGCTCCCAGGTCTAGGCGTAGAGCAGCTTGCGCTAGGTGGTATTATTGCAGTAAAAGGGCTAGGGGGGTTTCATCTCGTTTGTGATGCTCGCAACGTGGGAGCCGTTCGGCGCTTACGAGAACGAAAAGAGCGGGGATCCAAGCCTTTTGCAGTGATGACGCGGTCTGTAGCCAAGGCTTGTGAGCAAGTGAAAATTTCTGCGCTGGAAGAGGACTTGTTACGAAGCTCAGCTGCCCCCATTGTCATCCTGGAAAGGAAGCTTGCACCAACGGATTCTTTACCACAAGACATTGCGCCCGCTAACCATACCCTAGGGATCTTACTCCCTTATACCCCACTACACCATCTATTGTTTGAAGGACCGTATGATTTTTTAGTCATGACCAGTGCCAACCTCAGTGGACGACCCCTTATCTATTCGAACGAGGAGGCCTTGGAAGGTTTACCGGGAATTGCCGATTATTTTCTGATGCACAATCGTGATATTTATCATGCTTGTGATGATTCGGTCGTTCAGGTGATTGGCAACGAAACGGTCTTCTTCCGACGAGCCCGCGGCTACGTTCCCTTACCGATTTTGATGCCCACGATTCAGGTCAAGACTCCCCTTCTCGGTCTAGGGGGAGACCTTAAAAATACATTTTGCCTCGCTTCTGGACAGAGGGCCTTTGTAAGTCAATACCTTGGAGATATGGAAGGGTATGAAAATTTCGAACGCTTTCATCACGAACTCAAATCCTTTCAACGAGTCGTTCATATTACGCCGAGGGCGATTGCCTATGATCAACATCCAAACTACCAACTGACAAGATTTGCCCTAGAACAACCATTACCTAAACATTCCGTGCAACATCATCATGCCCATTTAGTCAGCGTGTTGGGAGAGTGGGACAGAACAGAACCAACGCTAGGGGTTATCTGTGATGGAACTGGTTTCGGGGACGATCATTGCATCTGGGGATTTGAGTTTCTGCTGGGTAACGCCTCAGGTTATGAACGCAAGGCACATCTGGAATACTTAGGGCTTCCAGGGGGAGATGCGGGTGCGAAACAGCCTTTGCGAATTGCTTATGCTTATCTTAAAACTCTTTTTTCCGCTGAAGCGTGGAGAAAGACTGAGCCCCTCTGGTCAACATTTTCTATTCTTGAACGTCAGATCTTAGACCGCCAACTTGAAACAGGCGTTCAAGTCTTCCAAACTTCGAGCGCAGGAAGGCTCTTTGACGCGGTGAGCGCCTTGTTGGGAGTGTGTACAAAGGTAACCTATGAAGGGCAAGCTGCGATTGAACTTGAAAGCGTTGGTACAAAATTCTTGCAGCAACAGCGGCTTAAAGACGTAGAGCCTAGCCTGAAAGCAAACTCACTCTATTCTTATGAAGTGAGAGTAGAGTGCGCTGTGCTGATTCTTGGAGTGAAACCTCTCTTTGAGGACCTAGTTCGAGACGTTCTTCATGGTGTGAGTCAGGGCGAGATAGCCTTTCGCTTTCATCAAACAATTGCTCAGGCTATTGTGGATCTAGCCTTGCAATTAGGTGTAAGCGAGGGTCCTCTGGTTTTGAGTGGAGGGGTGTTCCAGAATAAACTTTTAACCGAAGCAGTCCTTCTTAACTGTCAAACACAAGGAATTAAAGTCTTGCGTTCACAAAGCCTCCCACCAGGGGATGGAGGCCTAGCCTTCGGACAACTATTAATTGCTAATGAGGTGTTATAAATGTGTTTAGCTATTCCTGCAAAAATTATAACGATCGATGGATCGATGGCGAAGGTGGATATGATGGGGAATGAGCGTAGAGTCAGTATTGACTTAGCCCCAGAGGTCAAGCTTGGTGAGTACGTTTTGGTTCATGCAGGATTTGCCATTGGAATTATTGACGATGAAAGCGCGAAAGAAACGGAAGAACTTTTGTTGGAGGTTGCTAAGGCTTATGAAGAACAGGAGTAAGGATTTTCTGGGCAAGGCGGGTGACTACTTGTCGAAAATTCAGACCTTAGCCCAGAGTCCGTTTACAATCATGGAAGTTTGCGGAACGCATACCGTGGCCATCGCTAAAAATGCGATTCGAGAGTTATTGCCCTCTAGTATACGCTTGATTTCCGGACCAGGTTGTCCAGTCTGCGTGACAGATAGCAGTGATATTGACCGATATCTATATTTAGCGGCTCAACCCAAGGTTATTACGGCGACCTTTGGGGATATGATTCGAGTACCGGGGACAGAGAAGGATTTGCAGTCTTTAAGAGCAGAAGGAGCGGACGTTCGACTCGTTTATTCGACCCAAGATGCTTTAGAGTTAGCCCGGAAAAACCCAGACAACGAGGTCGTTTTTCTGGGGATTGGGTTTGAAACGACCACCCCCACGGTGGCGGTGAGTCTAGAAACAGCGAAACAGGAAGGAATTACTAATTATAGCGTTTTATCCATGCACAAGGTTGTTCCCCCAGTCTTAAGATTGTTGGCGGAGGACGAGGAATTGGTTGTCGATGCCTTCCTAGATCCAGGGCATGTTTGCGCCATGATCGGCATTGAACCCATTGAGTTTATGGCCAGAGACTATGGATTACCAGGCGTGGTGACAGGGTTTGAAGCTCTGGATATTTTGGAAGCGATTGTTATGCTCCTTCGTCAACGTGCAGAAGGGCGCTCGGAGATCGAAATCCAATATAAACGTATCGTCAAAGCAGAGGGAAACCCTCATGCAATAAAGGTTGTTGAACGGGTTTTTGAGCCAGT
>DASRMA010000192.1:0-3094 GCA_035648155.1 Desulfosporosinus sp. | reverse complement strand
AAGTCACTGTGCGCCTTATGAGCTTTATTCTGACATTGCGAAAGCGACAAATACCGATCTTTGAGGCAATACAAAAAATCATAAATCATCAGCCGGTTCTTGCTTGAACAGTGTAGGCATAGATTACCGCCTAGTAGCAAGAATCAGAAAATAGCGCCTAAACCCAGAAGAATATAGGCGCATATTTTCTGATCCTTGCTTTTATGATAATGGGGTATTTACTTGGTGATGGGGCAATATGCAGTATCTGACCTCTGACCAGTAACATGTCACCGGAGATGAACTGCTAATAAATGTTGCCGAAGTGTTGCGCCAAGGATGCCGAGTCGATGATATTATTGCCCGGCTAGGAGGAGATGAATTCGTCATCTTGTTGCCTAACACCGATACTGCTGAAACTGAGCAAATTATTAAACGGATCAACGCGCTTGCTTTACAGGCAAGAGTGGGTTCAATGGAATTATCGATTTCGTTTGGCTATGAAACAAAGTATTTTGTAAAAGAGGATATTCGTGAAATTCTGAAAAAAGCCGAAGATCATATGTACAAGAAGAAACTCTTCGAAGGCCCAAGTATGCGTGGGAAAACTATAAAAACTATTATTAGAACCCTTCACGAAAAGAACAAACGGGAAGAACAGCACTCTTACCGAGTTTCAGCACTTTGTCAAAGTATGGGGGAAGTTCTTGGCTTACGGGAGGAAGAAGTTCAGGAATTAAGGAGCGTCGGTTTACTTCACGATATCGGAAAAATAGCAATCGACGAAGATATACTCAATAAACCGGAAAAACTGACAAAGGATGAATGGGGAGAAATTAAACGTCATCCGGAAATTGGCTATCGTATTCTGAGCACGGTTAATGGTATGTCAGAAATGGCGGAATACGTGTTGGCCCATCATGAACGATGGGATGGCCTAGGCTATCCGAAGGGGCTAAAGGGTGAGAAGCTACCCCTTCAACCTAGGATCATAGCCATCGCGGACGCCTATGATGCCATGACGAGCGCAAGAAGCTATCGGGGTGCTTTATCGGATGAAGTGGCGATTGCCGAACTTGAGAAGAATGCGGGGACGCAGTTCGACCCGAAGTTGGTAAAGATATTTATTGACAAAGTCATCATTAAATTCTAATTACCAATATTTTCCCAATGCTCATTGGCCTCACTTAATTCTGCTAGTCCAATTGCTTTATCTTTTGCTTGAATAGCCCCCCTAACCCGTGCAATATTTATTGACAAATCATTGATTGTATTACGTTCTGCACTAAATTGTATTCTTCGGACGACTTTATCCCATGCTCTATTTAGATGATCGGCATTCTGATCAGCTGCTTCCCAATCTTCATGCTTGATATCCTGTACAATGGTTTCAATGGATTGTGAAATATTGTCTTCTGTCCCAAAAGGCTGTTTTAATATATTACCACTGAGCATCACCATGATACAGAGAACTAGTGCTAGGATAGGAACAGCTATCAGTAAAAACTTTCTCATTAAATCATCTCCTTAAAAGGGGCCTTTATAATCGCCGATATCAGTCATCTTCTTAAGATGGTCCTTATACTTGTCCACGTACAAACTACCTGCTGGATTTAAAGTTACTAAAAAGACTTCTGAGATATTACGAATCCCGTGCTTTTTTAGCTCCTTCATGAGCCAATGTTTGTCTTTTCCGAGCTGTCTTAGATTTTCATCGATAATGAGTCCATCGTAAACTAATTCGGTACTTATTCCAGAACGGGAAACCGGAATTTTCATGTCTTGGGGAGTTGCAGGTTGGAATTCTGGCTTTAGTAAGACTGAAATCTGACCATTGGGTTCTATGATCGCAAAATCTACTTGGGTCACGTCAAAGACATTTTTGTTCCTGAGCAGCTCTAAAATCTCTGCTACCCTAAACTTCATTTTCCTTAGAACATTTTCCATAATCTTGCCATTCATGATGACAATAACTGGTTCCCCTTCTAAAACTTTAGAGACATACCTCCACTTTGAGGATATTACATTCAGCAAGTATCCCAATAAACACCAGGAAATAAGGCCTATAAAATGCGGCCACGCCCGGCTGGACAAATCAGTGGTCATACTTGCCGCCATGTTGCCAATTGTAATCCCAAGTATATAATCAAATAAATTAAGCTGGCTGATCTGTTCTTTTCCAAGTATTCTTGTGAAAATGAGCAGAGAAACAAAGCCCATAAGGGCTCTAACAAGTACCACTAAACCCTCATCCATAGCGACTCACCTTCCGTAATCCTCAAGATTACAATGATATTATTAGATATATAGAACAAATTTATGCTAATTAAGAGTTTTGTTTTATCAAATTGAGCAGAGTGTACGTATAAGTGTAATTGTAAAAACAAGGAGGGATATCTTGCGATATCCCTCCTTGTTTTTTGTGCATTCTCCGCCAAGTTGAAGACCCATTTCATCGGCTACTTCATATAATCTACTAAAGATTATTGTCAGTTATATAGAGAGCAATTTGCCTAAGATATCGGTCAATGTCTCCAAGATTGTCATGAATAATATTATAGACCACCTCAGGGGATATATCCCAAGTACTGCATAGATAAAGGCGCGGTATTCAGATTAATCACATGAAGTAAGTCAGTTATTATTCCCATCCCTTGTTGGTGGAGCCTATCCAGTTCATCTAGACTAAGATTTGTCTGATACAAAACAGCCAGATCAACATCGCTCAATGGGGTTTCTTTGTTTGTCGCTAAAGAGCCAAATAGAATCAAGCGCTGATTTGTTGCTCGAGAGACACTAGTGAATGTGGCAAATCATTAAGTCTTCTACGAATGAATTTGAAATTTAAGGGTTTACTATTAAAAATTATAGTTACCACCATCCCTAAAAACATTATACCAGAAATTTCCTTTGTACAACAGTTGACGCGAAAAAAGGTTAAAGTTTTTGTTATGTTGAATAGTTAGTTATTACGTACAGAAAGGGGAGTGCTTATGCATTATGATCTAATGGGTGGCAAGACGCTTGAGGAGTGGAAGAAACTATTTCCACTAATGGATAACATTGTCTCAACTAGAGAAGTATTCTGGTCAAATCCCCAGTACCAAGCATTTGA
>DASRMA010000191.1:0-21932 GCA_035648155.1 Desulfosporosinus sp. | reverse complement strand
GAGTGAATTAGAGCTGAACTTATCGCGGAGGGTAAACTATGACCTAGAGTTGTCCACAGGAGTAATTAATGGGACTATGGATTTAAGTCAACTATTGGTGGATAATCTCAAAATCAGTACAGGCGCAAGTAACTTTAGACTGGAATTTGGAGACACGGGGATTGCAACCCATGGAAAAATTGATAGTGGTGCTTCTAAGTTAACCTTGGTTATACCAGAAAATGTTGGGGTATTAATTCTCTTGAAGGGAGTGGCTACAAGTACAAATTTTATGGGCTCAGGATTACTGTCTGACGATAAAAAGTGGGTAAGTCCGCAGTATGCTGATGCGTTGACAAAGATCGATCTAGAAATATCCATGGCGGCTGGTTCCGTTCAATTAGAACGTCCTAAGACCAGCCTTCAATAGCTGATAATCGTGTTTCTTCTAGATAGGGAAGTTAGGGGAGAGCGTAGTGCTCTCCATTTTTCATGAATTAAGGTGTCGATCTTTTGAAGTTGCTGTAAACAGGCTTATGATGGTATAATTTAGAAAAACCCTGATGATAAGGAATTTGAGGATGAAGTTATGGATATCATTTTGGCTCATCGCCAACTCGATTTTGATGCGTTAGCGTCGATGGTGGCCGCCCAAAAAATTTACCCAAACAGTGTGTTAGTCATGGACGGAAAACCGAACGTCTATGTTCAAGATTTTTTGGCGCTATCTAAGGATCAATTGCGGTTCCGCAAAGCCCAGGATGTTAAGGTGGACGATGTTTCTCGGATTATTCTTGTAGATACTCATGACCTTCGTCGAACGGGCTCGTTGGGAGAAAAACTGGCTAAGCTACCTGGCGTTCAGGTCGAAATTTATGATCACCATCCCTATTCTGGTGAACTTAAACAGGGTATGGTTATTGAAACGGTTGGGGCCTGTGCAACAATACTTGTTGAAAAATTGGCAGCGCTCGGGTTATTCCTAAGTAGTTTTGAAGCAACGTTGATTGCTATCGGAATCTATGACGATACTGGAAGCTTATTGTTCGATAGTACCACAGTTCGTGATGTTCAGGCTGTGGCTTATTTACTAGGGCAAGGAGCTAATTTAGGAGTTATTGCTCAATATTTACGACGACCCCTTGCGGAGGAACAAAAAGTTCTCTTGCAAAAATTACTTGACCAAGGGGAGACCGAATTCTTTGATGGTTTGCCAGTGTATCTTACATATGCTGAGACAGAAGACTATGTCGGAGGACTTGCCTTATTAGCGCATCGGATAGGGGAACTTGAAGGTGTTGACACTTGGTTCCTGGTGGTAAAAATGGAGAATAGAGTCTACGTCGTGGGTCGATCCAGGGGTCGAGGGTTACCAGTTGATGAGTTGGTACAGTTATTTGGGGGGGCAGGCCATGCAAGGGCTGCTTCTGCCACTATTAAAGATGCCGAAATTTCGGTAGTTTTAGAACAGCTGCGTAAAGGACTCCAGAGTCGTGCTGTACGCCCTCACCTCGTGCGCGATATCATGAGTTATCCAGTTAAGACCGTGACCCCGGAGACGCTACTTGGTGAGGTCGAACAAATCCTACTGCGTTATGGGCATACCGGAGTACCTGTCACCGAGGATAAATATTTAGTGGGGATTATCTCTCGGCGTGATGTCGATAAGGCCATTAAACACGGTCTTAGACACGCACCAGTGAAGGGCTTCATGACGACGAAGGTGACTACAGTGGATGTAGAAGCTCCCTGGGATGAAGTCCAGCGTCTGATGGTCCAGCACGATATAGGGCGTCTACCGGTGGTTGAAGAAGGAAATGTCGTCGGAATCGTTTCCAGGTCTGATGTTTTGCGTCTCGTTCATGGAGGTTCGGTTCCTATGGAAACGCAACTTGTTCGTGAGCGTAGTGTTGCAATGCGGCAGGATATTTTGGATTTGATTGATCTCCTACCACAAGAGATACGGAAGATTCTTAAAGCAGTACGAGATACGGCAGAAGAAGAAGGGTGTTCCGTTTATATTGTAGGAGGGTTTGTCAGGGATTTGCTCCTATTTTTCCCCACCCAAGATCTGGATTTTGTCGTTGAAGGGAGTGGTGGTAAATTTGCCAAAGCCTTGATGAAACGCATGCCGGACGGGAAAATAACCCAGCATGTTAAATTCGGAACGGCCCAAATTAATTTTCCGGATGGAAGTCATCTTGACGTAGCTAGTACGCGGTGGGAATATTATTCCTTCCCAGGAGCACTTCCTCAGGTAGAAGAATCCTGCCTGCGTGATGACCTGTTTCGACGCGACTTCACCATCAATTCCATGGCAATCTGTTTGGACTCCGAGCGGTTTGGGGAACTCGTGGACTATTATGGTGGAAAGCGAGATTTACAGCAAGGAGAAATCCGCTTTTTACATAATATTAGCTTTATTGATGACCCTACTCGGATGATAAGGGCTATACGTTTTTCAGAGCGTTATAATTTTGAGTTAGACAAAGAAACCCATGAGGCCTTATATACTGCGATAAAATCGGGAGTCCTTTCAAAACTGAGCACTGAACGTTTTACAGAGGAGATCCTGCTCGTTTTCAGAGAAAGAAACTATCTAGCTATGGGTAGGGACTTAATTACTAGTGGCTTGTTTAAGGCCTGGTTTGGTGAAGAGTTCAAATGGAACTTTGACTTAGAAGATGTCGTGGTCAGTGTTAATTGGTCTTTGAATATGCGTTGGCTAATCTCTATTTCTAAGATGGGCTCTCTTTCTATTGATAAATTGCTCGGTAGAGTATGCCTGAACAAATCCCTACGGGATGACACCATGACCTTTGTACGTATGCGCGAGGCGTTAATGCAACCATTAGCCCTGAGTGAGATGGACAGATTGCTAAATAAAGTTTCAAAGGAAGTTGTTGCGGTTTTAGCGCGGGATAATCGCTTAAATAGGATAATTATGGAATGTCTCGAGGCAAGTAAGGGGATTAACATGTCTTTGGATGGAAAGGCGCTTCTGCAGATGGGTGTTAAAGAGGGGCCAGAAATCGGGGAAATTCTTGATCAGGTGCGTAGGGCTTGGCTTGAAGGCCGAATATGTACTTTAGAAGAAGAGAAGAGCATAGTTAGACAGTGGGTTAATACCCGGCGTCTTTAGAAGGAGGTAGTAACAGGCTTGTTTGGTTTTAATTTACCGACCATTATCGCTAATATCCCAGCTTTGTTGATTGGATTTGCTTTTCATGAATTTGCACATGGCTGGATGGCTGACCACTTAGGTGACCCAACCCCGCGCAGTCAAGGGCGCTTAACTTTGAATCCTATCGCACATTTGGATCTTTTCGGAACACTTATGGCCCTCTTATATCGATTTGGTTGGGCTAAGCCTGTAATGACTAATCCACAATACTACAGAGGAGATAAAAAGCGCGGACAGATGTTGGTGGCTTTGGCTGGGCCAATTATGAATTTATTCATGGCGTTTGTGGTGATGCTTCTCTGGTTTCTAACCATGCACTGGGTTCAAGGATCAGCATGGAGTGTTTACATTTCGCGTGTATTTGAAGCGACAGTGTTCATGAATATAGGTTTAGGGATCTTTAATCTTTTGCCAATTCCACCGCTTGATGGATATGCAGTTCTTGTTGGGATATTGCCAGATCGCTTTGCTCCTCAACTGCATATACTGGAGCAGTATGGAATGCTCATTTTGTTAGTACTTCTGATTACGCCTGTTTTAGGATCAGTATTATATCCCGCTGTAAATGGCATAGCTTACGCTTACCAGGCAATAATAACTCTGATATTAACTCCTTTTTTATTGTGAATAATCATAGTTATTATTGAACGACTTTGTAGCAGAGACTAAAAAGTTCAAAGCCTCTCAGCAGCACAAACTATCTTCTATTTATCTTTGTGCTGTCCAAAAGGGGCGGAATGGAGGCTTTTATGAAAGGTAGAATATTAAGTGGGATGCGTCCCACAGGGTCACTGCATATTGGGCATTTGAGTGTAATTCAGAACTGGGTTGCCCTCCAGAAGGACTATGAGTGCTATTTTTCCATCGTGGATCTCCATGCCTTGACGACAGGGTATGAAGACCGGCTAGACTATCCTCGTCTACGACGGGAGATTGCTTTGGATTGGCTAAGTGTTGGAATTGATCCCCAGAAAAGCGCTATTTTCATACAATCTGCGGTTAAAGAGCACGCTGAACTGCATTTGCTACTTTCTATGTTTACGCCTTTGTCCTGGTTAGAACGTGTTCCTACGTACAAAGATCAAATTTTACAGTTGAGTCAACAGGGGAAAGACTTAGGAACTTACGGATTCTTAGGGTATCCACTCTTAATGGCAGCCGACATTTTACTGTATAAAGCGAGTGTGGTACCGGTTGGGGAAGACCAGATCCCACATGTAGAGCTTTGTCGGGAAATTGCCCGTCGTTTTAATTTTCTATACGGAACGGTATTTCCTGAACCCCAAGATCTTGTAGGGAAAGTGCCACTCTTACCAGGCGTAGACGGACGCAAGATGAGTAAAAGTTACCACAATGCCATATCCCTTACGGCATCTCCGGAAGAGGTTAAAACGAGAGTTCAACAAATGGTTACAGACCCTGCACGGCTCCGTAAAGATGACCCAGGGCATCCTGATGTTTGCATTGTCTTTAAGTTCCATCAGATCTACACTCCCGAAGTCGCAGAAGTGGAAGTGAATTGCCGCGCAGGGAAAGTCGGCTGTGTCGCTTGTAAACGCCATCTGGCGGAGAACTTAGAGAAGTTAATAAGCCCGTTCAGGGAACGCCGAGATTATTGGGGAGAACCAGGCCGCGTGGAGAAGGTCCTTGAAGAAGGTGCCGAACGTGCTCGAATAACTGCCTCTGAGACAATGAAAGAAGTACGCTGCGTCATGGGACTTTAAGTGGAAAGCCAGAAAACCGTTCCGCAGGTTGAACTTCCAGCGTATAAGGGCCCACTTGATTTGCTGTTGACCCTTATACAACAAGAAAAGGTGGATATTTATGATATCCCGATTGCCCGGATAGCCGACCAGTTTGTGGAAGCCATACGTAACATGGGACCGATGGACATGGAAGTCACAACAGAATTCCTTGTCCTCGCCGCCCAATTGTTGTATATAAAATCAAGGGAACTTTTGCCCAAGCCTCCGAAAGATGAACAAGGTCAGGTAGAAGAGGAGGGCTTGCGGCAGGAACTGGTGGAACGCTTATTAGCGTATCGAACGTTCAAGCAGGCGGCACAAGAGTTAGAGGCCTTAGAAACCTCTTCAGGACGATCTTACTGCCGCGAAGTTGACGTTGAGGGGCTACTAGCGAATGTTGAACCTGAGGATCCACTCAAGGGATTATCCTTCGATGCACTTTGGCAGGCATTTTGTCGGGTGATCGAACGAGCCGAAAAAGGAGAGGAAATCCATCATGTTGAGCCGGATGAGATAGCAATTGATGTGATGCTTGCGGATGTTCTGCGCCGGGTTATTCTCCATCCTAAAGGGATGCGTTTCTATCAACTCATGCGAATAGGATCGCGGATGGAAATGGTCGTCTCATTTCTGGCATTGCTGGAACTTTTACAATCTGGAAAAGTACGCGCTGAACAACTGACATTGCTGAGCGATATTATGCTATTTCCTACGAAGAAAGCATGGGAATTCACGGAAGAGGAGTAGATGAAATGCTGTTTCGAGAACCGGAAACGGCGGCGCTAGAGGCCCTTTTATTTGTAGCTAAAAACCCTCTATCAGCAGAACTACTCGGGGAGATTCTTGAGTTAGACGTGTTAAAGATTGAAGAACTGCTTCACGAGTTACGAAATAGATATAAAGGCGATTCCTGCGGGCTGAAACTCCTGGATATCAATGGCGCATATATATTAGGGACCAAGCCAGAAGTGGCTCGTTACATTGAAATTCTCTACAAGCAACCCTCGCATGCACTCTCTAATGCGGCACTTGAAGTGCTATCGATCATTGCCTATAAACAGCCTGTGACCCGTGGAGAAGTGGACTTTATCAGAGGAGTTCAATCCGATCGTGCTTTGGCGACGCTAGTGGAGAAGGGTTTAGTGAAAGACGTCGGTCGTAAGGACGGTCCGGGGCGCCCTATACTTTACTCCACGACAGAACAGTTCCTGCTTCATTTTGGCTTGAGTTCATTAGATGATATGCCGAACCTCGAAGAAGTAGGTTTGGATAGTGAGGATGAAGCGGCAAGCGCGTTGGAGTAGTAAGCCATTAAGTAAACATATAATGAAAGGTCTCAGTCTGCCTGGGCCTTTTTCTTATATAACGTTATATGTCATTACGCGAGGGAGTGAATTTGGAGGAGGTTTGATTTTATGACCATTACGTTGATGATGTGGTGTACGGAGTTCTTTCTCGGGAATGGCTATGAGAAACGTCAGTCGAATTGGCTATGTCCGAGCTAGATTAATGGAGGGTAAGAATGAATAACAAGCTATTGGCTACGAACGATAAACCACTACACGTGGGATTATTATTAATCTTTTTTGCTGTTCTTACTTGGTCTCTTATACATCCACGGGATTTGTTTACTTGGCTTTTAGAGGTACTGCCTGCGCTCATAGGCATGGCGGTTATATTCTTTACTTATCATCGATTTAGGATGACCAACTTGGTTTATGCACTTGTATTAATACACGCGATAATTCTAATGATCGGTGGACATTACACATATGCAGAAATGCCTACATTTAATTGGCTAAGGGACACTTTCCACCTTGATAGGAATTATTATGATCGCTTAGGGCACTTTGCTCAAGGTTTTATCCCAGTAGTTATTATTAGAGAGATATTACTGCGAAAGTCAGGATTGCAGAGAGGGAAATTGTTATCTTTGATAATCATCAGTATTTGTCTTGCCATTAGTGCCTCATATGAATTAATAGAGTGGGGTGTAGCGGTGACTACTGGTAGTGCAGCTGATGCATTTTTAGGGACACAAGGTGATGTATGGGATACACAATGGGATATGTTTTTGGCGCTTTGGGGAGCTATCATTTCGTTAATATCAATGAGCAAGTTACATGACAAATTTTTAAGGAAATTATAATTTCTGAACGGAAGGTTTTGTTTATATCACATGAAGGGTTCTCTCGTGGTATAAGGACAATATACTGAAATAAAGAAACAGTGCTTCTTTTTTTACGATAGATCTCCTTGAATATATAGAATTATAAAAAGTTATAGACAATTCTAAATTCAATTGTTATAATACAAGCATCAGGTGGTAAGATCATTCAAATACACTGAATAATCATAATATAAACAACATATTATGAATGAAAGGGGAATAATGTATAAGTTATTAGTGAAAAAATTCATTTATTGAAAATATTCAATGTATAATATAGTATATTAACATAATTCAGTACAGTCACTTAGGTATTTCCGGTCTGATAGGTTAACCATTCTACTGTTTTAAGACTGGAGAGTGGCCTGTTTTATGAAAGGGGGTGATTATTTAATATTTATCTAGAGAGGGATGAATAGGTATTTCCCTAAACACAAAAAAATGAGGAGGTTTTTAGAAAATGAGTACAGGATTATTAGCCCTTCTTTCCACACTACCCATTGTTGTTGTTGGAGTTTTTCTAGTAGGGCTGAGGTGGCCCGCTAGCAAAGCCATGCCACTCTCATTTGTCACAGTAGTGATACTTGCACTTTTTGTTTGGAAAATTCCAGCTGCACAAGTCGGGGCTGCGACAGTTAATGGAGTCATAGTTGCTGCTACACTATTGTACATTATTTTCGGTGCTATTCTTCTATTAAACACATTGCAAGAAAGTGGAGCTATTCAGGCCATTCGCAGAGGCTTCACTGGTATTACCGCCGATCGCAGAATTCAAGTGATTATTGTCGCTTGGCTCTTTGGTTCCTTTATTGAAGGTGCATCAGGATTCGGTACACCTGCTGCAGTTGCTGTTCCTTTGATGGTCGGACTCGGCTTCCCTGCTATGGCTGCCGTCGTTGCCGGAATGATGATTCAGAGTACCCCCGTTTCCTTCGGAGCTGTCGGAACACCCATGCTCGTTGGAGTCGGCACAGGACTCAATACTCCTGAATTAGTCGCTTATTCCCAATCGTTAGGGTTTTCTAACTGGCATGACTTCATTTGGGTTGCCGTCGCAACCAAAGTTGCATTCCTTCATTTTATGACTGGTTTCTTAATGCCTCTCCTAGTAGTTGCTTTCATGACACGTTACTTTGGAAAAAACAAGTCCTTTAGTGAAGGCTTGCAGGTTTGGAAATTTGCAATATTTGCCGGTTTCTCCATGACAATTCCTTATCTTGCTACTGCAATTTTCCTCGGACCCGAGTTCCCTTCCATGGTAGGTGGACTAACCGGGCTTGTTATCGTCGTAACCGCTGCTAAGAATGGCTTCCTCATGCCTAAAGGCGAACCGTGGGATTTCGAACCCAGAGATAAATGGGATCCCGCTTGGACAGGTTCGCTTGAGGTTAAGGATATTTCGGCTAAGACTAATATGAGCGGAATGATGGCATGGACGCCTTACGTTCTCGTTGGCCTCTTCCTTGTCCTCTCTCGACTTTCCTTCTTACCAATCTTAGGTTGGTCCAAACTCTGGAATGTTAGTTGGACTGAAATTTTCGGAACATCCATCAGTGCATCCTTCCAACCTCTTTATTTACCTGGTACCATCTTTATCTTGGTTTCCCTGATTGCATTCTTCTTGCATAAGATGGATGGAAAAGCATATGCTAGAGCTTGGAAAGGCTCAGCAATTACCATGCTTGGTGCAGGTTCTGCGTTGATCTTCACAGTTCCCATGGTGCAAGTGTTCATGAACTCAGCAGGGGGCGCAGCTGGCTACGGTAAAATGCCGATCATTATGGCTGAAGCTGCTGCTAATTTCGCTGGGTCTGCATGGCCACTCTTATCTCCTTTGATTGGTGGACTGGGTGCTTTCGTCGCTGGAAGTAACACGGTTTCCAACATGATGTTCTCCTTGTTCCAGTTCGGTGTAGGAGAACGCATTGGAGTTGATCCAACTTGGGTTGTGGCACTTCAAGCTCTTGGAGGAGCAGCTGGAAATATCATCTGTGTACACAATGTTGTTGCTGCTTCAGCCGTTGTTGGTCTACTTGGAAGAGAAGGAGCTGTTATCCGTAAGGTATTGCTTCCTTTTGCATATTACGCTTTCTTCCCAGCATTTCTTGGTTATTCCATCATTTACACCGCGGATAAAGGGTTCTTCAATATTGGAACAATTGGTGTTGCATTAACTTGGGCTTTATTTGCCTATATCATTGCAACAAATAAAGGAAGACTTGCCAAGCTTCCGGCAAAATAATACTTTCATAAACTAGTACAATAGTAAGGAAGGCTCCTCGATCACACGTGTGAATTGAGGGGCCTTTTTGTATTTACATTTGACCTCTTGCATAGAAATCTTCGAATTAGGGTATCATAATTTAATAGAGAGTGTAGTAAAAACGATGATAGGGAAATGCGGAGGGGTGTAGGTGCGGGTTTTAGCGTTCTTGCTCGCTATAACAATACTTCTGTTGATTAGTTTAGCTATAAAAGCAGAAGTGAATTTTCGATACAGGCGTATTGAAGAGGAAGATAATATGGAAATCAATTTTCGTGCTTTGCATGGATTATGGCATATTCAATATATAATCCCAACCCTCCAATTAGAGTGGGAAAAAGGACCACAAGTTAAAATGGAACAAGTTGCAATAACCAAAGGTGGAACAAGGAAAGCTACGAAAAAATCGCGTATTCGCTATATACGGAGAGGGTGGCTGATCCGTTTTTGGCTGAATGTTCCCCGTTTGTTACGGTACATAAATCGAGTTAAGCAACAATTCTATCGTGGAATCCATTGTAAGGCCATTAATTGGCGGATAGAAATTGGCTATATACATGCGGCTGATACGGCGATTGCGGCAGGGACTTTTTGGACTATGTTGAGTTTTGCTCTTGCCCGGCTTTACCAACAGGTGACAGTCGAAGTCAGAGCTCCAGCATTGGTTGTTGTTCCACAATTTAAGAAAGTAGGGTTTTTATGTGATATTCAATGCATATTTCAATTAAGAATCGGCCATATTATTTTTATAGGCTTTAATGTGTTGAGAACGTTAAGGCGGGGTATAAGGGGGTAGACATGCAAATGGGTAATCATCCGATTGAATCTTTGATGAAAACTGCCATGGAAAGTATCCAACAAATTGTTGATGTTAATACGATTGTTGGAGATCCGGTAGAAACTCCTGATGGATCCATCATAATTCCAGTATCAAGGGTTTCTTGTGGTTTCGCAGCAGGCGGTAGCGAGTTTGCACAAGCAGAGGATAACAAAGGAACTATGAATACGGGAGGACAAGCACCTCCACTTCCCTTTGGAGGGGGCGCAGGAGCTGGAGTATCAGTGCAGCCTGTTGCTTTTCTAGTAGTAGGTAATGGGAGTATTCGACTTCTACCTGTTGACAGTAATGTAGTAGTTGATCGGTTGATTGATACGGTTCCTGATCTGTTAGACCGGGTGTCAGGGATGTTTCATAAGAAGAAGAAAGCATCAGACGATATTATCATTGCCCGTGACTAAAACGATGGATCGTGATTATTGTATAAGCTAAAAAGGATAAGCAAGGAAGAACGAGATGAACTCGTTCTTTTTTGCTTATCCTTTTCATACTTTTAGGCAGGGGGGTGGGAAATGGTTAATCTCATCTGGCTTTTAATGTTGGCAACTGGGATTATTGTCTCAGCACTTAATGGACACATCGAAACAGTAACGGCTTCGGCCATGAAAGCAGCAGAGCTGGGGGTATCGGTTGCCATTAAACTAATCGGCGTTATGAGCTTATGGTTAGGACTCATGCGCTTAGCAGAAGAAGCTGGTTTCATAAAGGGTCTTGCACGTGTCTTCGGCCCAGCGGTTCGTCTCTTATTTCCATCCCTTAAGCCCAATAGTCCAGCACTGGGAGCTATTATTATGAATTTAAGTGCCAATATCTTGGGTTTGGGTAATGCAGCTACACCTTTTGGGCTAAAGGCTATGCAAGAACTCCAAAAGGAAAACTCAACACCTGATGTCGCAAGTCCTGCAATGATTACTTTCCTTGCTTTGAATACCTCTTGTATTACGCTAATCCCTGCAACAGTTATTGCAGTACGTATGCAAGCAGGTTCTCTCAATCCAACGGAAATTATTGGAACAACAATTGTCGCTACGGGATGTGCAATGACCGTAGCTATCATCGCAGATTACTTTTTTCGTCACAGGAGGACAAGATGAGGTTTATCGCCGAGATTTCTCGTTGGGCCATTCCTTTATTGCTGTTACTGATCCCTGTATTGGCTTACCTTCGAAAAGTCCCTGTCTATGAATCATTTGTGACTGGCGCGGAGGAAGGGTTTAAAACTGGTGTTCGAATTCTCCCATTTTTAATTGGAATGCTAGTATCAATAAGCGTTTTTGTGGATTCCGGAGCACTGCAGACAGTGTCACGTTGGTTACAGCCACTTTTCGCGCTTTTAGGTTTAGATCCGGATTTTGCTTCGATTATACCTTTGGCTATTATGCGTCCGCTTAGTGGGTCGGGGGCTTTAGGGGTAGCAACACAGCTAATCACTCAACATGGGCCGGATTCATTCATCGGTCGTTTGGCATCAACTCTCCTGGGCAGTTCTGACACTACATTTTTTGTAATAACCGTTTACTTTGGTTCGGTGGGAATCAAAAAGTACCGTTACGCTTTAAAGGTAGGATTATTAGCGGACCTCGTTGGCTTGATTGTCTCAGTTTGGATAGTTAGCAAAGTGTTTTAATCTTTAGTTGAACGAGTTCAGTTAAACGTACTTACTGATTGTAGTTATTCTACCTATGGTATACTATGTATGGGTACATCTGGACCTCAAGCCTAGTTCATATCTTAACTAGCGGCAAACAATAGTAAGGTATATGAAAGAAAATAACAAGTCAAAGATGCCAAGGATATTTTGCGTCAGATAAGGAGGTATGATTACCTCATAGCGGGCTATTAGGTGAACATACCGACACAGTATGACACAAAATAGACTGGCATACTGACTTGTTATTTTTTTGAATGTGCCTAAGGCTCAGATATGGGAGGAGACGGAAGATCCGTGAACCAGGAGAATAGGACTCAAGAAAAAGGAGACGGAGAACGTCTCCAAAAAGTGCTTGCCCAGGCTGGAGTGGCTTCTCGTAGACATTCAGAGCAACTTATCGTAGAGGGTCGGGTTACGGTAAATGGAAATAAGGTTACTGTATTGGGAACTAAAGTGAGTATTTCAGACCGAATTCAGGTGGATGGGCATCCGGTATACCGATCACTTGAATTACACTATTATCTTCTCAACAAACCAGTTAGTGTGATCACCAGTGCTAGCGATCCACAGGGACGTCCTACCGTGGTTGATTTAATGAAAGATGTTTCAGTACGAGTTTATCCAGTAGGTAGACTGGATTATGATACATCCGGTTTATTGTTGCTTACCAACGATGGAGAATTAGCTCATCGCCTGATGCATCCAACGTATGGTGTAGAAAAAACATACCGGGTCTGGGTGCAAGGGCCAGTAGGACTTAGTGCCCTTCAATTGTTACGCCAGGGAGTACTTCTGGAAGACGGAAGTACCGCTCCGGCTCAAGTTGAGCGCGTGAGCCGCATTTACAATGGGACAAGCATCCAGTCTAAAGGACATCAATTAGAAGTCTTAGAAGTGACCATCCATGAAGGGCGAAATCGTCAGATTCGTCGGATGTTTTTAGCAATCGGATATCCAGCGGTTAAACTTGAACGAATTAGATTTGGATCGATAACTCTGGAAAATACCCTCAGTATAGGCTGTTATCGGGCACTGACGGTGGAAGAAATTAGGGAATTGCGTTCTCAAGTAGAGCTTTAACTTTATCCAAGCGGATAAATGGCATGCTCAATTTTTGTATTCCACTTCTCGATGTCTCTGCCACCATAGGAACGCAAAGTATTCGCTAATTTATTTATTTTTTCATGATGTGTTTGGATCAATACTAACCAATGCCCTGTGCGTACTTCATGTTCGTAATGTCGTGCACGTAACTCAGAAAGACCATAAATATGGAGTGCTTGCACAAGTCCATAGCCCTGAGGCTGGTGCATGAGTTCACCGGCAAGCGGTCCGGCGACAACCACTTCACCTAAATCTGGAACGTTAAAGGGTGGAGCTTGAATTAACATAGCATTAAAGTTATCTAAGTTTATTTCACTGGGGTAATAGGCTAGTTCACTGGCTATTTCTTCTCGAAATTCTCCTTGATGCATAAATTCACTTCGAACTATGACGGATATTTTACTATTAGCCAAGGATCCCCCTTGAATCTCTTCAATTGCATCTCTTGTTTGTTGAGGGCCTTTGAAAATAGCAAGAGCAGTTTTAAACATATAAATTATCCTCCTTTAATTTCTCAAGGTTGTATTAAGTTTGAATTAGTATGTCCGAAAATTATTAACACTAAAGCAAGGCTGCAGGAGAAAATCAAACGTATAGAGAATATTTTAATAATTGAGGAAAGTGAACTCGTTCAACTAAAGATAAATTAAATGTTTAATATAGGGAACGGAGAGAGCAATGATGAAGATTAGGATAGGGAACGAGCTCCTTACAGAACACATCCGCGTACGCATACGTGTGGATTATCGTGGCGAATCACGGAGTGGACGCTTTTTCTTTGGAGGGAAGAGTAAAGAACAAATGGCAGAAACGATGCGAGAACAACAGGTTGCCTTATTGCGTAATGTTCCACTGCAGGGAATCTTTATAGAAGATGTTGATTTGAGTATTGATGTCTATGCAGTGTCTGAGCCGGATGGTAGGCATACCCACGAGGTCGCCTACGCGCCTATAATCTTAACTCTTAGAATTGAAAACCTTGACGATGTGCTCCCCTTTCTAATTAAACCTGAATTTCGTAAAATTGAGTTTCTAAGCCCCGAAAATATCTCGCTTCACCGCTTGGACATGGAACGATTACTTTTTCGCTTAAGTCAAACATTTCAACAAGAAATAAGAATTCTAGAACAAAAATATTGAGTGAACTCATTCATTTCCCACACTGCTTATTCAAATAAATTTTAATTGCTTATTGAAATTTCTCTTAATTTGAATTAATATATAATTATACGGTGGTCTGACCATCTGACAAAGTTTTAAGGGGGTTACTGAATGTTAGCTCGTGAAGTATTACAAGAACTTGTTCAAGTGCTCGGTGCTGAAAATGTCCTCACAGAACAGGAAGACTTATTAACCTATGCTTATGACGCCACCGCAGCCATGAAGCATCATATGCCTGACGTTGTGGTTACGCCCAGTTCGACAGAATTGGTTGCGGAGATCGTTAAAATTGCCTCAAGGCATAAGGTTCCCATTTATCCACGCGGATCAGGGACAAACCTGAGTGGAGGAACTATTCCCATTGAAGGGGGTATCGTCCTTTCAATGCTCAATTTAAATAAAATACTGGAAGTAGACCAGGATAATTTAACAGCCACTGTGCAACCCGGGGTGATCATTCAGGCGCTTAATGATGCAGTGGTTAAGCATGGCTTATTGTATCCACCAGATCCAGGCACTATAGCGACTGCAACAATGGGTGGCTCAGTTTCTGAGTGTTCGGGTGGTCTGCGGGGCCTGAAATACGGCGTCACGAAACATTATATTATGGGCCTGCAAATAGTCTTAGCCAATGGAGAAACCATCCGCTGGGGAGGAAAAACAGTCAAAAATGTCACAGGGTATGATCTAGTTGCCCTCTTTACTGGGGCTGAAGGGACTCTGGGAATTATTACTGAAATTATCGTGAAACTAATCCCTGCACCAGAAGCCCGTAAGAGTATTCTAGCTGTCTTTGATAACGTTGATAAGGCGGGGAAAGCCATTGCCGCCATTATTCGAAATAAAGTTATTCCGGCAACCCTTGAAATTATGGATAAGGTGACCATTCAAACTGTGGAGAATTTTGTGCACGCAGGACTTCCAATGGACGCTGAAGCGGTTCTCTTATGTGAAGTGGATGGCTATAAAGAAGTGGTTGAACGAGAGGCTGAATTAGTGGAACGGATTTTGAAGGAAGAGGGAGCCGTTGAGGTAAAGATTGCTAAAGACGATCAAGAGCGCGACCTTTTGTGGTTGGCTCGCCGTAGTGCGCTGCCAGCTCTCGCTCAAAAAAGACCGACGACCGTACTTGAAGATGCGACCGTTCCCCGGAGTAAAATTCCAGATATGCTTAAAGCCATCCGTAGAATTGCAACTAAACACAATCTGCAAATTGCAACGTTCGGCCATGCAGGAGATGGGAACCTCCACCCCACGATTTTAACAGATGATCACGATGAGGAAGAAATGAAACGAGTTCATCTAGCAGTGGAAGAGATTTTCGAAACGGCTATAGCGCTTGGAGGAACTCTATCCGGTGAACATGGGATTGGAATCGCTAAGATGAAATTTCTTGACTGGGAATTTGGTAAAGCTGGGGTAGCTGCATTACGTAGCATTAAAGAAGCTATGGATCCCGATTATATAATGAACCCAGGCAAAATAGTAAGGAGGGACTAATCGTGTCCGTATATGATTCGTTGGATTCGATTACCGAAGAACTCCGTAAATGTATGAAGTGTGGAAACTGTCAGGCTGTATGCCCAATTTATAAGGAATCACACAAAGAAGTCGGAGCAGCAAGGGGGAAAATTAGTCTATTAGACTTTCTCCTCTCGGGAGAAATCGAGATGACGAAGGGACTGGCAGAACGTTTTTCCCTTTGTACGACTTGTATGGCGTGTAATAGTAATTGCCCGTGTGGGGTGCGTTTCGATAAGATTATTCTAGCAGCAAGAGCAGAAGCTGTCCGTAAAAAAGGTCAACATCCAGTCAAAACAATAGCCTTTACAGCATTGAAGATGCAGCGAATTTTCGATTTTGGCATGAAGGCGGGAAGTATCTTTCAGGCTGTTGCCTTAAAGAACATACCGAATAGACACAGTAAGTTAGCGCGTATGCGCGTTGATATCGGGATAGGCAAGGATAAGGTGTTCCCGATGCTACCCAAAAAGACCTTGCGTTCCGAATTTCCTGAAGTGATTACGGTTAAGAATCCGAAAATGAGAGTGGCTTTCTTCACGGGTTGCATGATCAATTATTTCTACACGGATATCGGTAGAGCGGTGATCGAGGTGCTTACAGAAAACGACATTGAAGTTGTCATTCCTAAGTTCCAAGCCTGCTGCGGTATCCCCGCTTCGGTCAATGGGGATGTGCCCTCAGCATGTACTTTGGCTAAAAGAAATTTACGGGCGTTTGAGAGAATGGGCGCGGATGCCTTGGTCGTTGCCTGTTCTTCAGGGGGGACTGCTTGGAAGCACGTTTATGGGGAGCTACTTGAAAATGATCCGGAGCTAAAACCCTTGGCGGATAAGTGGGCTGCAAAATCGTACGATATTTCTGAGTTCCTAGTTCACCAAGTTCCCTTTAAGAAAGAAGGGTTAGGGCGAGTATCGCGTAAAGTGACCTATCATGATCCTTGTCACTTAATTCGTGGACAAGGCATTAGTTCAGAACCGCGAAAAATCCTTAAAAGTATTCCTGGTGTGGAACTGATTGAGATGAAAGAAGCTGGCCGATGTTGTGGTATGGCAGGTTCCTTCAGCCTCGTACACCCAGATATTTCCTTACAAATTTCTGATCGTAAAACAGCCGACATTGAGCAGACTCGTACGGATACGGTGGCAACAGGCTGTCCCGCTTGCCGCATGCAATTGCAAAGTGGGATTGAAAATGTCAATCTTGACGAACAAGTGTTGCACACGATTCAAATCTTGGCTGAGTCTTATAGAGCAGGGAAGAAAGAACGATAGAATTCATAGTAGGAAGTTACTCAACATGGCTCAACATGGCTCAACATGGCTCAACATGGAAATACTTTAAATAAGTGTTTCCATGTTTCCTTATTGCAAGGGTCCATGGTACACTACAGTGTAGCAATTTTGATAGCCCCTTTTGTCCAGGACAGGATAAATAGTCCAACTAACATAGGTGCTAGTAATTTGATTAACAAAGGAGTGGCATAGGGTGATATTAAAACCCATTAAAACTAAAAAAATTTATGAACAGATTGTTGATCAAATAGGGTTGTTAGTTGCTGAAGGACAGCTAAAACCTGGCGACCGGTTACCTTCGGAACGTGAATTAGTTGAACGGTTTCAAGTTAGTCGTGCCTCGATTCGTGAAGCAATCAGTGCTCTTGAATTGATGGGTCTTATCGAAGTGCGCTCGGGAGAAGGCACGTACATCCGACAGGTTAATATTGATTCGGTGATCGCTCCCCTTGCTTGGATGCTCTTTATTGAAAAAGATACGGATTTAGAACTATATGAAGTCCGTAAGATTCTGGAGGTACAGGCTGCGGGGATAGCTGCGGAGAGAGCACAAGATGATGAGATTCATGATATGTATGATGCCTTGGAAGTCATGAGAATGGATCTTGAACATGAACGCTTAGGCGAGGATGCGGATCATGACTTCCATTTTGCCATTGCAAGGGCGACGCATAACAAGATCCTGATTCGCCTGATGAACACTATCTCAGATACTATGCAGAAGACTTTAAAATCTAGTCGGAGCAAACTTTACGCAGACAGGCATACACCTGAAAGATTATATCAAGAACATTGTTCCCTTTATATGGCAATCAAAAATCACGATGTTTCCAAGGCTCAGCAACTCATGCTGGACCACTTAGTAGGCGTTGAAAACCAACTGGCCAACTACTCAATTGTGGATGATGAATAAAAGGCGCTGGACTACACAACTAGGGGTGTAATCCAGCCTCTTCTATTTTTATCCAGGGAGTTCGCTATCAGATAGTATAATATAATATAGTGTAGTATAGTAAGTAGTATAGTAAGCAGTATAGTAAGTAGTATAGTAAGCAGTAAGCAGTAAGCAGTAAGTAGTAAGTAGTAAGTAGTAAATGATAGTGAGGATAAGACATGACATGTCAAATGGTATACCACAACGGAAATTGTCTCAATACGAAAAAGCCGTTTGCTCGTGCTTGTAGATTGTGTGTAGAGATTTGTCCGCATCAAGCTATCTCTGAATATCGGCAGTTGAACGCCAAACAATGTACAGAATGCGGAGCCTGTATGGCCGTGTGCCCGAGTGATGGCTTTGTAGATCGCACGCTGGATAAACTCCAGGATTATTTATTTGAGGGCAACGATATCGTTTTAAATTGTCCACAGGCAACCCCAAGTGGCTTTGAAATTCCATGTTTGGGAATGCTGGACAGAGACGGCTGGATGGTCCTTATGCTCTTGGCGGAGGAAAAATCTGTAACCATCATGACAGGCGTTTGTGCTGAGTGCGAAGATCGTCAAGCGTGTGCTATCAGTGTTCAGGCGTTTAAACAAGTTCATGTGGATTGGCCTGATCATGCCGCGCTCCATATACAAGTCCGACCCGATGCCGGGATAGTTAAGCCTGTAAAAGAGGAGTTCAAGAGTGTAGCGCCGCGAGCTAATCTGACCGGTTGGAAGCGAAAAAGTCGGGAGAAAATAGGAGAATGGCTGCCCAACTTGGCGGCTGAAGATACGTATACTATCCCAAAATACCGTCAGTGGCTTATCAAAGCCATTGAGAAAAAGAAAGATGGGAAAATACCGTTTCGTGCTTTGTCCGTAGCGGATTCATGTACAAGTTGCGGAGTTTGTGCGGCGATTTGTCCGCAGGGCGCTTTACAAAAGCTGGAAGAAAGGAACCCAGACCAGAGTTCAGAAGATCCAGCGAAAGAGGAAAAAATTGTGTCGTTGCGCCTAATATTGGAACCCCAAAAATGCGTTCAATGTGGGCGTTGTGTGGAAATTTGTCGACCTCTTGCCTTGTCTTTTAGTCTTAAATCAATGTCTCATCGCTTACTAACAGGTAAAATATTGATTCACGAGGGGAGTCCGAACTATTGTAGTAGGTGTGGTAAGAGGATTTTTGACGATAAAGATTTATGCTTGGCCTGTTTGACCAGTGATCCTGGTAACTCCAGTTCCTTCTTCCTGTAGGAGGAAGTTTATTAGCCCACTCGCACATGTTACATTGCTATTCACTTGTAGCTAAGACTAAAATGCATAACCCTTATGTTTTTCTAGAGGATCGTCGCTCCTTGCCATCCCTGGCACCGCGACATCAGTCCATCCTTGGACAAGCCAAATGCATTTTTTAACGCCTTATCAACTGCGCTCATTTACGCAATTCCTCTCTACGTGCTCCTTAAGCTAAGAAACTTCCTCTGTCTTGGGTCAACGAAATTTCGGAAGTTGAGAACGGTTCTTACCAGCATTCTTACCCTAATGGAAAACTTAGTGCTTACCACAACCACAGTTAGTGCTGTGTTCGTGGGCCGGTTTCTTAGGTTCGCGTAATAGTTGATCAGCTAGATGAGTCACATGCGAAATCGGTTGTTGCTGAATATCTTTGGCCAAGGCTAGAACTTCTCGGATTTCTTCGGATTTCGTGCCCAAGGTTAAGGCTTCTGAGACGGCAAGTCGGAGAGCAGCCAGGGCATTACAAGCGACTGCTGCGGAAATTTGTGTTATGACGATCGTGCGTTGGTCAAGACTCATGGTACATTCCTCCTAAATTGTAATAACCGGTAGGCTTCTGAATCGATTCGATTTATTATTTTATCATAGAAGGATTCTTAGGGCAAAAAGAGAGGAATTTTCATGGCACGGTCGCACAAGTTCCATTGCTCACCGCGACATCAGTCCATCCTTGGACAAGTCAAATGCGTTTCTTTACGCCTTTTCGCCTGCACCCATGAGACCAACCCAAATGGTTTAGTAATATTATCAAATGTATATTCAAGGCTATTAACGGAAGGAAATAGACGAATGAACGAGTATCAAGTGATTGTGGTAGGTGGTGGAGCCGCCGGTATGATGGCGGCTGGACAGGCAGCCGAAAGGGGCGCGAAAGTTCTCTTGCTTGAGAAGAAAGAGCATTTGGGACGGAAAATAGCAATTTCCGGTAAAGGGCGCTGTAACTTAACCAACGAGGAAAACGTTTCAGATTTTATTGGCCACTACCCTGGGAATGGAAGATTTTTGCATGGAATACTGAGGGAATTTGATAACGTGGCTTTGCGCAATTTTTTTGCGCATTATGGGGTAGAGACGAAAGTTGAACGGGGAGGACGCATTTTTCCTGTGTCCGATGATGCAGAAAAGATTGTTGAAGCTCTTAAAGCTTTTTTAGCAGAAAAGGGAGTAGAAGTGCGATCGGGAATAGCTGTGGAAGAAATTTTGGTGGAGAATGGGCAGGTCCAAGGGGTACGAGGGGCTGGCCAAAAGCGTTATTTAGCACCCTCAGTTATCGTGTGTACGGGAGGGTCATCTTACCCCGCTACTGGCTCAAACGGCGATGGGTTCAGGTTTGCTCGTAAACTAGGGCACAGTGTTATCACACCACGGCCTGCTCTGGTGCCACTGAAAACCTCCGAAGAGTGGGTGAAGGAGCTACAGGGTCTTGCTCTGAAAAATGTAGAGGTCTCCTTGTGGGTAGGTGGAAAGAAGAAGAGCTCAGAGTTCGGAGAAATGTTGTTTACGCATTTTGGAGTATCAGGACCCATTATTTTGACGATTAGCCGTCAGGTTGGGGATGCACTTCGTGGAGGAGGACTAGTCCAGTTGCGAATTAATCTAAAACCTGCCCTTCTGCCAGAGCAGCTAGATGCCAGAGTGCAACGAGATTTCCAGAAATATAGTAACAAGCAGTTCAAAAATGCAATGGATGACCTCTTACCACAAAGTCTGATTCCCGTCATGATCCGCTTGAGTGGGATAAACCCGGAAGGGGTAGTGCATCAAATTAGCCGTGAAGAACGAAAACGCTTAGTTGGATTGTTGCAAGGATTACCCGTTACAATTACAGAAACCCTTTCTATAGAGACCGCGATTGTAACAGCAGGAGGAATTGAGGTTAAGGAGATTAACCCGAAAACTATGGCCTCAAAACGTGTTGAAGGGCTTTATTGGGCCGGAGAGGTTGTAGATGTCGATGGCATTACGGGAGGGTATAATCTACAGGCCGCGTTTTCAATGGGATACAGGGCAGGTCGTTCTGCGAGCGATTCTACATTCTAGGTGGTCTGATTAATCCCTTTTCTGCATAAACTCTTTTCGAGGTGATGTACATGCGTCGAAGAGAAAGCTTACTAGAATTAATGTGGCATACCGTTCAGCGGGCAGAACGCAGAATCATACGGGTTATGGTTTTGGCGTCCGTAATTTTAGTGATAATGCAGTTCAGTGTGCTCAGGGATCCACTCGACTTTTATAAGGAAGTGGCAGCAGGGGTCGAAGCGCCCCCTTTAGATTTACCTGCTTTGGCCGAATCGCATAAGACGTGGCAGCTGACGCTAAAGGGTGTCCCAGCTGCTCCGATCCGTGTGCTTCAAAATGGTAAAGTCATAGGCACTTTAGCAAATGGTGAGCTGCCTTTGACGGTGGAGTCTGGTCAAATCCAGTTGGACGGGAGAGGTTTGTCCCAGATAATCCAAGTTCAAGTAATAAAGAAAGATACCCAATTGATCGAACCTCGTAAGAATCAGATTTTCGTGATACAGGGAACTATTCAGAACCTGACGGTCAGACCTTAGGCACATTCTAAAAAATCACCAGTCAGTATGCAAGTCTGACGCAAGATATCCATTGCATCTTTGACTTGTTATTTACTTACATAGGAACATAATATTGCAAATCACGCGTTGGGGTACTATAATTTAATAGTCTATAGTTTTTCATGGTCATGTCTTCGCAAAGGAGGGTAGGACGGTAGTACGGAAGTAACTATATAAATAAAACGGTGGAATGGGTTCAGTAAAAAAAGAAGGCACCTGAGAGGT
>DASRMA010000190.1:0-3387 GCA_035648155.1 Desulfosporosinus sp. | reverse complement strand
TACGTGGCGTTGGGGGTGTTTTTCCGCTTCTTCAGTCGAAATCTGTCCCAGGCGCACAAGCTCGCCAACCAAAGAATGGTCTTCCGTCAGGGAAGTCAACGCCTCAGTTCTCCATAGATAAGCGCGACTGTCTCCCACATGAGTAATAACTACCGTCTCGCTGCGCACCAGCAAGACTGTCAGAGTGGTTCCCATCCCGGCATTTTCTGCCTTAGTTGTTGAGGATTCGTTAACGATTCTATTTGCCTGAATAAAGGCCTCTATCAGCCCAGCTTCCAAAGCCTGACCCTCAGCTTCAGCCAATCCAGGAATCCATTTCTCCAATTCTTGCAAGGCAGTTGAAGAGGCCACTTCTCCGGCGCGGTGCCCCCCCATCCCGTCAGCCACTGCATAGAGTCCGTGCTCTGATAACACCAGAAAAGAATCCTCATTATTTTTACGAATACACCCTTTTTCACTAAAGCTTAGAACTCTCATTTTGCCACCTCGAGTATTGGAAGGTAATACTTCCAATTTTCACATAGTCTCCAGGAACCATTTGTACCGGTGAATGGATTTGCTCTCCATTCACCCAAGTTCCATTCGTACTTCCTAGGTCTTCCACAATAGTATGTCCTTTTTGCAGCCTAAAAGCGGCATGGTCTATGGAAGCAAAATGATCCGGTAAAACGATATCATTGTGCTTGCCACGCCCCAAATGCAGCCCTTTTCCGTCCACCCGGAAAATGCTCCCTTTAGAAATCGATTCTGCCCCCGTTAACACCTCTAACCGTCCACATTCATTAATCGGACGTTTGAAAATACCCTTCATCTGGAGATCAGCCATCAGTGCCGTAAAAATGCGGAATATGAAAAGGTAGATAATGGCCACAAAAGCTAGCCTTCCAATGACAAATAGAATTTGCATACAGCCCTCCAGTTTAGATTCACGCTAGAGGTGATCTTGTATCACCAGTACACTTTGTCCGATTGTAATACGGTCCCCAAGGACAGCAGTCTGATGCGTAATTCTTTGGCCATTAACAAACGAACCATTTGTACTTCCCAAATCATCCAACCACCAACCTTTCTCCGCAGGCGCAATCTTTAGATGCCGCCGCGAAACCTCAGGGTCATGTAGTACCAGCTCACATTGTCCATGACGACCAATGAAAATCTCGGAGTCCCTCAGCAAAAATGACTGTCCTATATCTGGTCCTTCTATAATTTCTAGATAGTTCTCTGGATTCCTTCCTTTAAGTTCTAGATCCGATAATTTAAAATTGACATTCTCTTTAAATATGGTTGTACTTTCACGCCAATCAGACTCATTCGAGGTGTCTTCTTCATTTTTTTCATCTTCTCCCCAATCTACGACAATGGAATCATCAAAATCAACTTCAATAACCATCTCCCGGGGATTCACCGTATCATCCGTATGCAATTCGATGGCTGGTTTAGTTAGAAACGTATACCCGTTCCGCTCTGCCTCCGCAAATAAATACTTGGAAAGCTCAATGAGAAACACGTCCCCAAAACTAGCCAAGGGCCCCCAATCACTAGAATGGAGATAAACCCGATAGATATTTGGTACATAGACCTGCGAAATACTGACCTGCTTATTCTTAAGCATCGCTTTTACAAGATATTTGGCGATTCCCACCGGTTGAAGGCGGGCAGTACTTTTTTTGAAAGGTCCGGTAAATAAATATTCGGCCATCCCTTCAAATCGGGCCAATAGGCTCATTATAACTCACCCTCCCACTGTCGACGGAGTTGACCGCAAGCTGCTTCAATATCCGCCCCCCGTTCTTCACGTGATGAAACAGAAATTCCAGCATCTTCTAGCACCTGGGCAAACCTTCTCATGAGCGCTGGATTGGGACGCTCCATGCCGGTTCCTAAAACAGGATTGACCGGGATCAAATTCACGTGTCCAAACTGCCCTTTTAGTAACCGGGCAAAGCCCTCAGCTTCCTCGGGTCTGGCGTTGTCAGCCGTCAAGGCCACCTCGAAAGTAATACGGCGATGCGTGATCTGTGTGTACTCTTGGCAGGCGTCCATGAGCTGGGACAGGGGGTAACGGCGATTCATCGGGATCAAATGATTTCTCACTTCATCCTGTGCTGCATGAAGTGAGACAGCAAGACCGACCTGGGGATTATCTTTAGCCAGTTGAATAATCCGAGGTACAACTCCACAAGTTGAAATAGTAATGCGTCTCATGCCAATATTAAGCCCCTGTGCATGATTTAACAGTTGGATCGCCTGGAGGACAGGATCATAATTGAGAAGGGGTTCGCCCATACCCATAAAAACCAAGTTCGTCACCTGAAAATCCGGATCTTCCTGACGGACATAATGCGTAATATCCAACACTTGACCCACAATTTCAGCGACACTGAGGTTTCTCTGAAACCCTTCCAGCCCTGTAGCACAAAATGCGCATCCCACCGCACAACCAACCTGAGTAGAGACACAAACTGTATGACGATCCCGCGACTTAGTCCGTTCATAATCCATTAGAACACACTCAATCGTTTCTCCATCATCAAGACGAAATAAATACTTTCGAGTGCCGTCCATGGAACGTTGTTCTCGAACCCTTTCTAGAGGATAAAGATCTAGGCGAGAACGCAAAGTTTGCCGATCACGATCTCCAATGTTTTTCATTTCCTCCCAAGTACGTACGGCCTTTTGTTGTACCCATTGAAACAACTGGATTGCCCGAAATCGCTTTAAACCGAGTTCCTGACAAATCTTAATTAATTCATCATCTGAGCACCCACGAAGTTCTATAGTTTCCATAATATTTATTATTCACCCAATTCGCTCCAATTAAACTTACTTGCGACGAAATTTTGCTAAGAAAAATCCGTCCATGTTATGGCGGTGTGGTAAAAGCTGAAGCATCCCTTTACCAGCTTGTTGAATATCTCTCGGATCAACAAGGTCAAAGGGTAAATCTTCAACCAGGTTAACAGTCTCAAACTCCGGATGTGCAGAGCGAAAGGACTTAATCACTTCAAAATTCTCTTCTGGCTCGATTGTACAAGTCGAGTAGATTAAATCCCCCCCAACTTCGACACAAAACGCAGCCCGTTCCAGGATGGCAAGCTGAAGCAGGGGCAAGCTCTTCAGATCTTGCTCTTCTTTCTGCCAGCGCAGATCTGCTCTCCTTCGAAGGACTCCCAATCCGGAACAAGGAGCGTCAACCAATACGCGTTGCTGGGAACCCAGTTTTACTCCCGGCAAATCCCGAGCATCTCCAGCTTGAGGTTGGATTATCGTAATTCCTAGTCTTTGGGCTGACTGATTGATGAGTTCAAGCTTTTGTTCATGGATATCAAAGGCCATAATCTCCCCCTCATCCTGCATCATCTGAGCTAAATGCGTGGTTTTCCCACC
>DASRMA010000189.1:0-4821 GCA_035648155.1 Desulfosporosinus sp. | reverse complement strand
TAAAGCATCATATTTCCTGCAGTGGGTGCTTCAAATGCAGAATTTAAAATTTCTTCTTTTAAATGATTTTCTATTTTTTTATCCTCATATACTCTTACAGATTTTCTTGCTTTAATTTGTTTTATTATCTCATTCATCTTTATCCCCCTCTTATTCCTACTTCCCGCTGAACATGGCTCGAACACCTGCTACGTCTCATTTCTTCATTTAAATTAAGAAGTTTTTTCTCAATAGCGTGACGGCCTCGAGCATTAAAAGCATCTACAATTGTGATTCCAGTTTTTAATTCATGATGTCCCTTTCTTATCGTGTCACGGCTAACATTAAATTCTTTAGCCACATACGATTGCCCCCCTCTACCAATAACTACTGAAACCCTTGCCAGAGCAACACGTCGATCTGACCCTTTAAGTTTATTGAGGGTTTCCTTGAAAATATCTTTACATTTACCGAAAATACCAAGTATAATCATAATTTTGTATCCTTTGTTTATGTTTTTTGTTTCTTGTGGTAATTAACAATTAAAACATATTTCAAGCGATACGTCTTCTATTTATGAAATTTAAATTGACTTCTTATTTTTTTGTTAGTGCCTTACTCAATACTAAAATGTAGTATGGTTTGTGACGGAAAGTTGCTGGTTTTACTTGATTGCTTACATAATTGCATTATCTCCTGTATATCTCCTGGACGAGTACATTATCCCATTATAGCCATGATCATTTTCGACTGTTTAATTTTAATATATAAAAACTTCGTTAAAATCCTTCGCCAACGATAAATAATTGACCTTTAGGCACATTCAAAAAAATAACTAGTCAGTATGCCAGTCTATTTCGTGTCATACTGCGTTGGCATGTTCACCTAATAGCCCGCTATGAGGTAACCATGCCTCCTTATCTGACGCAAAATATTCATGGCATCTTTGACTTGTTATTTTCTTTCATATGCCTTATTTCTGACTTATGGACCGTATACGAACAAGGGCTCCAGCGCCATATTGATGGAATGCTGGGGCCCGTGTCATAATGTACAGTGAAAATATGCTTAACCTTTTTCCTTAAGTAATTTAAAATGGAAACAGAAGGAAGCGTTAATGCAGTTTGTTCCAGGTGCTACCATAACTTCTGAAGTTGAAGGTTAGTCAGGCAATAGACCTATACCCACTAGTAATAACACTGATAACCCGATGAATATCAATTCATGCCTAAACTTGTTAAAAGTGCTTCTACTTAACACAATATCTGCCTCCCTTGTAAGAGTCAAATCTGTAAATACTAATTAAGCTTTTTAGACGCCATCTGGACGAAAGCCATATCCTATAAGCTCACGTGTGAATGCATCAAGATATATTTGATACCCACTACCGTCGGACAAAGACACGTCAACATATAACCAGAGACTGCTGTTTACACCACCATATGCATTGAATTTTGAAGAAACCACGGTTTGACCATTTAGCAGATGGGCACTGACAATATCTTTTGCTACTTCTATAAAACGATTGTCGTTGCGAGTAGCGTCCCTTTGGGCGACTAGTTTAGCATCAGCCTCTCGTTGGGTTTGCTTTTGCTCAGGCGTCATTTGTTCAGGTTCAACGCCAAATCTAAGTTCTTTGGACTCGTCAGTCAATGTGATGGAATATACCTCACCCGTGACAGAATCGACATTGCAGAAATATGTCTTCTTTCCATCAGCTGTATGAAAGAACATCTGCCACATGTCTTTTAGAATGATGTTACCCTGGGATTTAGATTTACTGAACATTACAGTCGCATTGCCGCCATCTAATTTATCACCATACATTTGCACAATCTTGTCTGACGCATATGAGGCGGCCTTTTCCTTGGATATGTCCTTGGCAGCCGGTGTTGGCCAGTCCTTTGGTACTGGCTTATCAGGATCAACGAAAGTGTATCCTGGGGTCTTTTGTATACTAGTACCGGCTTCCTTTCCTATATTAGGGGTTGAAATCATCGTCTTATTGGAAATTACTTTGCCTTCCTCTGCTGCTGCTGAATGAGCAAGTGCTGACGAAACTCCAAATGCTCCCCCCACCAATAAAACTGTTGAAAATAGCAATACACTTGCTGCGCCTAAATGTTTTTTTAACCTGTTCATAAGTTCGCCTCCAACTAATTTTGTAACTTTACATCCTTATAATAATCGGTGGAGGTTATGGTATTATCTCCGAGTTGTGATGAAGTTGTAAAACATAGGCGCACTCGTGTCCCTTTTCCAATATTTGAAATGATTTCTAAGGACGCGTTGTGTCGCTCTGCAACCTGTTTGCAAAGCGCAAGTCCCAGCCCTGCACCGCCAGTTTCTCGTGTACGCGCCTTATCCACACGGTAAAACGCTTCGGTAACATGCAGTGCCTCATTGGGGTTCATGCCTTTCCCTTCGTCTCGAATCTCAATCACGCCATGATTCTCATCGAAACCGCTAAGCCAAATTGTTCGGCCGCACGGGCTTGCCTTGATGGCATTATCAATAAGATTACACAGAAGACTTTCAAGTAAAAAAGCATCACCGCTAATAGTCTTTAATTGGCTGTGTATGACGATTTTTAGAGCCTTTTGATTCAGCTGCAAATTCATAGTTTCCGATACTTTTTCCAAAAGCGTGGATACCTGGATTTCTTTATATTCAATGGCCCCACTTCGCGTTAGCGCAAGGTCTAGCAACTTACTTGCCATAGCCTGTATGCGGTTAACATCAGACAGGATGAAGTTTAGGGATTCCATACGTTCATCCTCAGTGAGGTTGACCTGTTGCAGGTACTGAGCATATCCTTTAATGGTGGTCAGCGGTGTATTCAGCTCGTGTGCTAGGTTGTCGATAAATTGCTGCTTATGCTCTGCCGATAGCCGTAGTTCTTCAATCTTGACTTCTACCTCCTCAGCCATCAAATTAAAAGATTTTGCAAGGTCTGCTATTTCGTCGTGCCCGTATACTTGAACACGATTGCCATATTCACCCGTTGTAATCCTAGCTGTAGCGTTTTGTAATTCATTAATGGGTCGTGTTAATTTCTTGAAGATTAAGAACAAACAAAGCGCCAATAGGGAAGTTATAACGGTGCTGACGCCGATTAGAAGCTGTGTCAGTTCTGCCTGGGACTGCACCACTTCAGATAAATCGTACGCATAGACCAACGTATAATCTTGCAACGGATCAGGTAAAGAGCCTGATACAAAAAGGTACTTTTTGCCCGCGACATATTCTATTATAGAGCGACGTTCACCCTCGGAATTATGTAACTTTTCACTTACCTCCACTGCTTGTGGCATATTACCAAACAAAAGATTTCCCTTTTGCAAAAGAGAAAGGGAAACATTTTGTTTTTTATAGTAGCTATCATAAGAGGAAATTAGCGACTGTGTAGCAATTGTTTGGTTGCCCTCTCTCTTTAAAATTGCGTTCAAGTCGGTAGAAAATGAAGAGGCAATAAAATAGTGTTCCCCAAAGGAGCGTTCACGATAGTTTTGCAGGCTGAAGGTGTAGGAATAATTTGCAATCAGGAAAATTCCCATATCAAAGGCAACGACAAACAAAAGAAAGGTCAGCATAAACGCCTTTTGCCAAAATTTCATGGTTACCCCTCCAATCTGTAGCCTAGCTTGTAGACTGTCTTAATTCGATTCTCCCAGCCAAGCTTTTTCCGTAGCTTTTGAATATGTGCATCAACCGTACGAGTATCTCCCATAAATTCATAGCCCCATGCAAGTTCCAACAGTTTTTCTCGTGAAAGAGCAATATTTCGGTTGCATATAAGTACTTCAAGTAGTTCAAATTCACGCGGGGTTATATCAATAACGATGCCGCATACCATGACTATTCGACCCGTCAAATCCACTAAGGTATCGTCTGCGGTATAGGTAAGCGTCCCTTTCATCGTCCGTCGTAGCACCGCCGCTACACGTGCTAATAACTCCAAGGTATCAAAAGGCTTAACGATATAATCGTCTGCGCCCATATTTAGTCCACGGATTCGATCGTCAATACCATCTTTGGCCGTTAGAAAAATAACCGGGGTGGGCGATATCTTTTGAATCACCTCGAAGCCATCCAGACCCGGTAGCATAACATCAAGCAAAACCAAATCAAATGTTTTGGCATTCGCAAGTGCGACAGCTTGAAGTCCATCGTATACTTGTTCACAGATATGACCTACGAGTCTTAGGTTTCGTGCAATCAATTCATTGATTGGCTTGTCATCTTCCACAATTAAGATATAAGACATGTAAACCTCCATTCCGCCGCTAACGCTGGCGGCACAAATAGTAATGAAAAAATTGTTTGTAGTTTTCACCACTCGGTTAAAATTAACTTAAGGGGAAGATATACTACAAAGCACGGAGAGGTGAGTCGTAGACTGCTGTTCTCAGCTTAAATCAGTATGTAAACCAGTGTAAGAATCATCTTTCAAGCACAAATAAGTGGTTCTATAAGGTAACTACTCAGCACCCCTATATTTGAGCAACACAAACAGGGGTACAGAGTACCCCTGAAAGGAACACGATTTAATTAGTGAGAGGTGGTGCAAAGATAACAGGTTTGCTCGCAAAAGCATCCTCAATTTTTGCTAGGATTGGGAACCCTTGCTTACGAACCGATGAAACGAATCCTCGATTCTGGTGCAAAAACCCCTTAAATTTTCAACCTAAAGCAGGATTCCACCTCATAAATGTTGAATTATACAGTATAGTGAAGATATTCGGAGAAAACCAGACATAATTTGTCTATACTGTGATATGAGGTGAATTTTGCTTTGTTTAAAGAGAATACGTCGCACAAACAAGATAAATTGTTTGATAA
>DASRMA010000188.1:0-15081 GCA_035648155.1 Desulfosporosinus sp. | reverse complement strand
GGCATTGCATATAAGCTCACGAGGCGGTATATTCAGCGAGGGACCAGCCAAAGAATTTGACCTGGATGATAAGTATATTAGGGCCATTCTTGGCTTCTTTGGAGTACATCAGATTGAATCCTTATTCCTTGAGAAGACCGGGATTTTACAAGGAACCGCTTTGACGGAGGCGATCGAGCAAGCCCACCGGACCGCACGTGATTTGGCAACTAACTTTTAACCTTTACAACTATGTACGCGTTGAATTAGTTTATAGTTGGGTCCATTAAAATTTATACGGACGTAAAACATATATGTTTCACGTCCGTATAAACAATCAACGACACTCTTACATAACTAAGCGGGACGCCTAAAGGCAATGTAGGAGCAATTCGGTTTACAAGTTTCTTATGGCACAAATCAGCGCAGCTTAAAGCCAGAACGCGCTGCTTCTGATCTTGACGTCCCCAATGACGGTGTTGGTCAATGTCCTGACGATCTATTCCTTCATCCGTTGCCCCAATTGCTACACAATAGAAGTTTTCTGCATTGATTGGCTTTCCTAGATAATCGTCTATACCTGCATCAAAGCATTTCTGCCTATCACCTAACAATACAAAAGCAGTGGTCATATATTGTTTACAAACAAAATGCTCCAGTGTGAGCCCATGAATAGCTTACTATTTTATTTCAGATTAAACCTTCCCAACGAATTTGAAATCTCTAAGAATTCCAGACATACCCGGTTGCCGGGTTGCAGGTACATTCATTTCCATGAAATTATTCATATCAGTTAGGAATACGTTCACTTTGTCCTTTTTATTTGAGTGCTTCTCCAATAGTTCGTCCGAATTCTCGACAACTAGCGATAGCGGCAGATAATACGCGTTCGGCCATCACGTAGAGAACGTTATTTTCCTTGTCAATGTGAGCGGTTAATAGTCGGCCATAATTTTGGACATTCTCAGTGATCTTGGCTAGGGCATCGTCTTTCCTGTCTCCATAGTCCTCAACTCCGCTTTAGGTTTGTTTATACCGTTTCTATATCACTTAAACGTCCCATGCGTTCTGTGCTCACTACAATCAATCATCAATAAGATGATTTAAAATTTCAAAAATATGATCTTGCCTATCAGCCGTAAGTTGATCAATATAGCTTATTAAGAATAACCGTAATGCCTGTTCGACTTCTGATAAATCTACAGCTTGAATATCCGATTTAAGTGGGTGCCTTCTAATCAGTTCAGCTATCTCAACGTCTCCCAGCATACCGAGAACTGAGGTGATTTCTTCTTCGCTCAACTGTGCATCAAACAGTAGATCTTCAATATCGCCAAAGGATTTTACCTTTTCCTTTATAAGCGCGAGCTTATCCGATGAATATCGGCATATTAACAATTCTTCAATGAACTTTCGATATTTTCCATCATCCATTTTCACACCGGATAAAAACTGGATTTTTGGTTTCAGGTCTGGATTAGAGGGAGATACAATGGTTTTGCCAAGAGTGTTTGTCTTGACCGCATGGACGATATTCGAAGTGATTTTCGGAAGACTTCTTTCAATGTATCTTCGAAGCGAAAGACTCGAAATATTCAACTCTTGAAGTATCTTCTCATTTGCCTCGCAAATCTTCAAAGCAAGTAAATAATCGTCCTCTTTTGACAGATTATTATACAGGCGTCGGATTTTTTCTTCTGAAATATCTAATTTTACAACCATACTATTTGCAAGCATGCATCCCAATGCTACTGTCAGAACCTGTTCAAAAATATTAATTAACAAATCCTTGTACCCCTCGTCATATCCGCAAAGTATATGATCTATATTATCATCGTTAAAATAACTGCAAAATTCATTTTCAAGAAATAAGTTCTCCAGGTATTTATGAATAAACTCTATTCCAGTCAAATCTGTGATTGGATTACAGAGCTGATAATCAATAGATACGGGTACTTCATGCGCTTCATAATCGGGATTGTATAATTTGAAAAAGATGCCAAGGCCATTATCGTCAAGTGTTGCGTTATAGGTGTAGTTTAAGTTAATTAATCTATTGGCTTTAGCCATTTTATAAATGTGTTTGGCCGAATGCACTTTGCCACTGATTAACGCTCTTCCTTTTTGATACATTTCGGGAATCGAAACCATTTTAAGTTCACTGACAGCAAAGTCGGCATCGGGCAACGATTTTAAGTACACTCCTATTGTGTAAAGGTTAGATTTCATAATGCTTTCGGCCGCTTCTATTCTTATGGAACTACTTTCACCGCCGTTATATAGTTCACTTTTATTGGATAACAGCTTAAGGCATTGCAGCTTAATATCTTCGATATCGGAATCATTTAATAGTCCGTAGGCATATCCCTCTTGAACAATTGAAGTGAAATAGAATTCACCGCTCAAATTATTACTGTCAATGATATGTCGCTTTTCAATATTCTTCATCTTCATCCTCCTCACCACATGCTAAACCCTCCAAGTATTCGGGAGTGTATCCGAATCGTAAATTGCGTGCCATATTCGCAAGTTCTCGCCCCGAAAGTAGCTCAAGTGAACCCTGACATAAACCATCAAAGCTTTTCTTCATGAATTTGATTAAATCATCATCACTCATCAGCTCAAGGGTTTCGTTTTTGTAATAATAAAACATATCAGTTAAGTCGTGAAGTGTTTCTGCGTAGTTGTGCATTGAAAGATAAGGGGAGTTACAAAATTCTCTAATTATTTTTTCGATAACTCCACCACCGAATTCGATTCGCCCGTTACTTTTTAGGGCAAGCGTACGGGTTTCGACCAATTCAACAGCATCCCGTTGAGACAGTGTTAATCGAAACTGCGTGGTAAAGTCATTACATTTTTCAAGTTCTGCCACAGCTTGTTTTTGAATTAGTACTGAAGATATACTCATTATTTCGAAAGACATAGCGGCGCCTCCCCACATGAAAATATTATTTTAGATAGTTGACATATCGCTTATGATATGATATAGTTATATTGTATCAAAAATTATATTTAATAATAAATTGTCATCTTATACATTAACATATAAGATTGAATAAAGCAATAAAAAGGAAAATGCTATTTGTTCGTTTTCTTTTTTATTGCTTTATTCAGCTTTCCTCTGATCAAGCATGCATTCATTCGTTATTTTACGCCAAGTAAAATACAACTTTCCTACGAACATGCGTAATTCTGAACGACTGACCGGACGCTCAGAACGAAAAAGAGCATTTAACCCCAAGACAACCCACTCCTCATCAATATTTTGCAGATATAATATCCATCGCCAGGATATTTATGTTCTGATACTACCATGCCATCCGTACCATTTTGCACACAGTCAGAACTAGGGCAACCTACCAACCAGTAATTCAAGTCAAATTTTTAGCGTTCTGGTACCTCCCTATTGTTACAGCTATTCTATCATGATCGCTCGGAATACTCTATGTTGGGCAGGGCCTTAGCAAAGTCTTTAAGAGAATAAGAATAAAAATAGAAGATAAATATCCAGTGCTTAATTTGTTTTAGATACATACATTTTATTTTCCATCTTAACCACCTTCTTATTCATATCTCACAATTCCTCCAATCTTAGTTTCAAACAGCCTACTCCTGTCACCAATGTGCAAGCGACAAACATACGCGAACTGTTTGCCCGAATTTCACTGACGACATGCTGACTGCCTCATAATTCAGCCTCGCACCTTTAAATAAAGGACTAACACAAATTGGTGAATAACTGGGGGGAGATTGTAAATAATAACCGAGTTATATGGAAGTGGATTGTATGGAATAGGGACAATTAGAAGAATTCAATCACAGTGAACTGCAAAGGATGTTCGTGCCTTACCATTTACCATATTAAAATTGGTCACAGCTAGATCCCGTTAGAGTTGCTATTCTGAGCCTTCATTTCAGGGAGGGAACCACTTGAACCCTAATCAAGTAGAAAAAGCTAATGATTTACTTCATCAGGCCAATGTTCTTATACAGAAAACTTGGCTAAACGAGATGGTTTTCACCTGGCGTTGGTGGCTGTTGGTAACATCCGCTGCCCTCGCGTGGGTAGTTTGGATACTACTTAGGGACAAAAAAACACAGATGCTCTTTTATATGCTGGCTTCTTCATAATGCTTGCAACTAGTTTTTTAGATAGTATTGGAGTAGCACTTGGGTTATGGTCTTATACCGTAAAATCTGCACCTCTGATTCCACCGTTTGTGACTTTCGATCTGTGCCAGATTCCAATAGCAAATATGTTCTGGATTCAGCTACTTCCAAGGTTAAACCCAGTGATAAAATCACTAATTCTTGCTACAGGAGCATCATTTATTTCCCAACCGATGGCAGTAATTCTTGGAATTTATAATCCAAAGGTTTGGCATCACTACTACTCATTCCCCATCGTTGTGCTCTTGTATCTGATTGCCGATTATCTTTATAAACAATTCCAGGCTGAAGAGGTGCAAAATGATTAAGCCGAACGTAAACCCTTTGGTTGAAAAAGCCAATGATATGGTACATAAAGCAAATGTCCTAATTTATGAATCATGGCTTAAGACAATCCTTTTTACTTGGAGATGGTGGATACTTATCCTTCTAGCTATAGGTAGTTGGACTGTATGGTTTATATGGAGAGACAAAAACCTTACACATCGTTTATTATATGCAGGCTTGGTCGTTACAGTTGCGACTTTTTACATGGATACAATTGGCATAGCTTTAGGTCTATGGTCTTACCCCATTAAAGATATACCTTTAATCCCGTCTTATGTTACATGGGACTTCTGTATAATCCCAGTTGCATCGATGATTACCCTACAATACAAACCCAATGCAAATCCATTTATTAAAGCAATGACACTAGCAATAATAGGTGGGTTTATCGTTCAACCAGTCGCCACGAGGTTTGGTTATTACCAAATAAAACATTGGCATCATGCCTATTCATTTCTGCTAATAATTATAATATATTTATTGGGGTATTATTTTTATAATGGTAGAACTTGGAAGACAAGTCTCTCTGTAAGGGGAAAATAATACCCGAGCCACAGAACACATAGCGCGAGGACCTTACAGGACAATAAAAATATAATAAACTTTTTAACAAAAGGATTGCCTTTCACTCTTTTGAAGTAAAGGCAATCCTTTAACTCTGATTATTAATCTATAGCAATAGGTGCATGCCTGAAACTAAATTGCCACGCCACTCTGCAGAATCATTATTCTTTTATGCCAGACTCTGCTCTTTTTAAGGTATCCTTGACAATCTGTAACTAAATACTGCGGTTTCGATTTATCGCCAAGGTCTTTAAACACAGCAGAAGCAGCAACTAAAGCGCTTCTCACGTAGGCACTATTCTGCTCAAATAATACTGAATCTAACACAAATCCTTTGCTTTCTGCAATCGCAGATAAACTTCACGATCGTTATGATATTGGGGTTAATAAACCCCCAATATCCTCTATTTTCTATTTGCGTCCTATAAATAAGACTATGATACGTAGTGAAAAGCTTAGCAAACATAACAGTGATTAGCGTGAAAGAAAGAATTTTACGTTGCATGGCACTACAAAAAACCCTAAAACAGGGCTATTAAAAAAATAACGAGGGTCAGCTATAATACCTCAACAACAACTTAGAACTAAAACAATTTGCTGTCAAACTATGGAGTGCTCTTTTTCAGATGGATATATCTTCATTTAATGGTATTATAGAAGCTGATGAAACTTACTTCCTTTGACGTATTTATCCATAGTAGAGCAGTCATGTTAACCGCCGGGAGAAGCTCAAAAGTGTAAAATTAACATTGAGATGTACAAGCAGATATGATAATCTTTCAAAGAGTAATTACTCTAACAATTTTGGCACTCATACCATTCAGAGCTACAGACAATATCATTTAGAGTCCTCGGTTATCAAAAATGATGATCAATTATTCGGAGACAGTTGGGATGGAAAGAAGAACACGCAAGTTCAGATATAAGAGAAAGAAAGGTTGGAAGAGATGGATTTAACCACGATATTATTTAGTTTTTTTGGGGGGTTGGGACTCTTCCTTTTTGGTATTAAGTCAATGTCAGAAGGATTGCAAGCTGTAGCCGGAGATCGGTTAAGGCTTATCCTCGAAAAAGGGACTAAAACACCACTTCGTGGGGTTTTTACGGGCGCAATCGTCACAGCATTAATTCAAAGCAGTAGTGGTACCACTGTCCTAGCGATTGGACTCGTTAACGCAGGTTTATTGACACTTAGGCAATCAATCGGAATTATTATGGGCGCTAATATCGGAACGACCCTTACGGCTTACCTCATTGGTTTTAAACTTGAACAATATGCCTTACCGATCATTGCACTTGGGGTTTTCTTTCTGTTCTTCTTTAAAACAAAGCGAATAAACTATCTTGGACAAATAATTCTAGGATTTGGTCTTCTCTTTTATGGAATGGATATCATGGGCGATGGTTTAAATCCCCTTCGAAGTTCGGCATTCTTTATTGGTTTGATGACCGATGTAGAAAATAACCCTCTTCTTGGGGTGCTTATCGGAACAATTTTCACGTTTATTGTTCAGAGTAGTAGTGCAACAATTGGTGTATTACAGGAGCTTGCGAATCAAGGTGTTATTACATACTCTCAAGCAGTCCCCATTCTATTTGGAGATAACATTGGGACGACCATCACGGCAATCCTTGCTGGAATTGGAGCTTCAGCCATAGCAAAAAGAGCCGCCATGACTCATTTAATCTTTAATATAATAGGTACACTCATCTTTTTACCGCTCTTTCTTGTGGGCATTTTCCCTAAACTTGTCATTTTATTAACTAACTACATATATATCCTGATTCCTGGTTTTGAGGGAACTTGGAGCACGCTGGGAATAAAACTTCAGATTGCTCAAACTCATGGTGTCTTCAATCTTTTAAATACTTGTATTCAATTGCCTTTTGTTGGACTTCTTGCGATTATTGTTACTAAACTAGTTCCGGGGGCACAGGAAGTTGTAATCGAAGCAAAGCCTAAATATTTAGAACATCGTTTATTAGGGAATCCTTCTATAGCTCTAGCCAATGCTAGCCGCGAAACCTTACGGATGGGTGGGATGGCGGGTAATGCCTTTGAAAATTCAAAGCACTACTTTTCTAACCATAACCAACAAAACAAACAGTTAACAATTCAATTTGAAGATGCAGTCGATCAGCTCGAAAACTCGATTACGGACTATGTCTTAAGAGTTTCATCCGGTAAAAGTCTCACATCTGATCAAACGAACCAGAGTTATCGGATTCTTCAAGCGATTGGTGACATAGAAAGAGTAGGAGACCACGCCACTAATCTCGTGGAACTTACTGATTATGCTATCGACTCAAAAGTTAACTTCTCAGAACAAGCCAATAGTGATCTTATGAATATGTTTGAGAAAGTCCAAGAGATCTTTACGATGTCCTTAGAAGTATTAAAAACTGATGATATTGCTTTATCTGAACAGGTACTCAAATATGATGATATTATTGACGATTTAGAAATTAGTCTGCGTACGGGGCATATTGAACGTCTCAGTCAAGGGACTTGTAATGGAAGTTACGGTGCCACCTTCATCAATATCATTAGTAATCTAGAACGTATTGGCGATCACTCTGTAAATATCGCAAAGTACACTCTTTTACACAGCAAAGCCTAAAACTATTTGCCTTCAACTCTCTGGAATTCAACCCTCGCTTCCATGTCGGATGTAAAGTTATTTTTCACGCTTATGTATCCATTGACGCAAATTCTCAATATCAAGAACAGTAATACTCTTTTTATTAATCTCGAGTATCTTTAATTTTTTCAACTCTCCCAAAATGCGACTAACAGACTCTCGTGCAAGGCTGCACATTCCTGCTAGCTCTGTTGCAGATAAGGAAATTGTAATTAAAACGCCCTTAGTTGATGGCAGTCCGTGTACATGGGCTAGGGCAAATAACTTAGCCCCTAAGCGCACACGAGCATCTCCAAGTGATAAATTTCTAATCTGTCGGTATGAACGTCGCAAATCCAAAGCGAGTTCGCGGTAAAAGATCCATAACAAGGAAGGATTACGTTCTAAAAATCCCATGAACACTTTGCGATCAAGGGCTAGAACTTCTGTCTCCTCCATACAAAGAGCAGCGTGTGGATAAGATTTACCATCTAGAACTATTTCAGGGAAAAAAGTTGGAGGACTCAGTACACGAGTAATCTTTTCGGAAAACTCACTCATTAAATAGAGATCAATTCTACCGGAGACGAGGAAATAAACCGTATCCCCCTCATCCTCCGAAAAATAAAGATATTGTTTTGGGGCACAATGGCGAAATCGGCCGTTCTCTAAGCAGAAATCTATAAATTCAAGTGGCATAGAACCTGATAAAAATTCTCGTTCAAACATTTCACGAACTTTTAGTACGTTTGACACGTTATCCCTCCATCACACATTTAATTCTACTATATATGTAAACGGTTGATATTTTTCTTAAGACTAAGGCTGGAAGCATATTCACTTCCAGCCTTAGTCTTATTTAATAATCATGACGGGACATCTCGCTTGGGTTAAGACTCTTTGGCTAACACTCCCCAGCAAAACTCCAGAAATCGGTCCATAACCCCGGTTACCCATAACAACCAGGTCTATATTCCCGCTTTTAATTTCCTCGAGAATAACTAGACCCGGATGTCCCGGCTTTTGCTTCTTCTCAATGGGTACATTCCCTAGGTCAATCCCTGTTGTAGCCGCCGTTAAAGCCTCTTTCCCGTAAATAGCAATTTCTTCTTGGGGTACAGCAACTCCGCTAGAAAGAGTATAACCCATAGCCTCCGGTGTAAAGACCACGTGCAGAAGCACAATCCGTGAACCGAGCTCCTTTGCCAATTTCAAGGCAACCTTCAAAGCACGCTGCGCCGCTTCTGAAGCGTCGGTAGGTACCAAAATGGTTTTAAACATTGTTTTATCCTCCTTAGTCATGCCCCATAATTTCCATGACCTGATTATAATATAATTTTTGCTGCGAAGCTATGAACTGTGTCACAATTTTCGTTTAAGTAGCAGGCATAATCCACTTCGGAGTGCGAGATTTATTCAAATTGTTCATAGTCTTAAAACTGAAACTGTGATTTAAACCACACCCTGGGAATAGGGTTTTTGATAGAATAACACCAGAGTGAATAAGTGAATAAAAACCTCTGGGGGAATAGTTGTGAAACACGCAGGATTTCAGCTTGAACATTGTCGCGCAAATTGTCCTAAATCTGCTCATAATTGGCACAATCTTTATGAAGCACTGACCATAAATTTAACGTCCCTGAACTTATATCAAACACTTGAAGATAAGTTCCACCCTGTTCGCCATCATCATATTCCAAAGATCTGTCTAGCAGGCTGCCCCAATGGATGCTCTTCTCCTGATATCAAAGATTTTGGAATTTCGGGATATGTCATTCCAGGAATTACTAATGTTAAGTGTTTAGGTTGCAATAAATGTGTTCGTTCTTGCTTAGAAAAGGCCATAACTCGGGAACCAATTGGGATCGTCATTGACTATTCCCGTTGTCTTTCTTGTGGAGATTGTCAACGCGTCTGTCCTTCGGGGACGCTGACAATTAAAGAAAGTGGATGGACATTGCGTATGGGAGGGCGATTAGGACGACACCCTCAATTTGCGAAATTCGCTGGTTACGTTCAAACAGATGTGGAAGTGTTGGCATGGGTCTCAGATACAATACTTGGCTATATAGAGAATGGCCAACCACAAGAAAGATTAACCCATTTTCTTAAACGGTCAGGTCCCCTAGAACACAGTGAACTCGTTCAGCTTAAGCTGAACATCGAAACTTCAGTAGGGGATTCTACCCCCACTGAAGCCACGTAGAACGCTCCCACTTATAGAAGTGGGAGTCTTACGAATAGATAAAGTTACAGCTTGCGTTCCAGAATTTAGCCACAACTAGTGAATTTTATAAAAATTATCTGTTATTTTTACCTTAGTGTGTTTTAAACGTGAATTTGATACCTACCAAATAATGAAGCTTTTTTATAAGTATGGTAAGATTATTTGTATGCCTAAAATCCAGAAATTATGCACGACAATCAAGACACTGGACTCCCGACCAGAAAGTTCGTTTTTAAGCATTCGTCGTGTTGATATTTTCTGCATCTCTGTGTCATCTCCCTTTTCTTCAATAATCATTCTACATTCCTAAAACGAGTGATTAAATGATGTGAGCCCATATGTAGTAATATTGCTTCAATAGAAATGAGGTAACCCTTTAAATAAGTTAAAATTTTTCCTTTTCACAAACTACTACCCTACCTTATTTGAAAATGAACCCGCTTACTTCAAGAAAGCGAATAATCCCTATGTATCTTCTTATAGTTTTTCGCTTTAGAGATGATTTTTTCTCGTAGGCTTTCACCGTTTTTGTACTCTTGTATAGTTTCGAGATGAACCGTTTATACTGGGGATTGATATGACTTTACCCACCACTAACGTGACCCAATACACACAGAGATGTGTTTTCAATCACACTTAGTGAGTGGCGATGGTGTTACACTAATAAACATAAAGGGAGGTTTTACAGACATGGCAGAAATAGTTCCTGAACTAGAGTGTGAAAATTGTGGAACAACCAGTGAACTAACCCCAGTTTTGACATATGTGCACCAAGGTGAAGAAAAACATATTTGCACGCGTTGCTTGCCAACGCTCATACATGGTTAGGAGATAATGACTATGAATTTTACTTTAGATATGAAATTGAAAGATATTATGGAAGCTAATCCAAAGACTGCTGAAGCTATGCAAGAACTCGGGTTGCATTGTCTTGGGTGTGCGTTTTCAGTCAATGAAACGCTCGCCAATGCTGCGCAAATGCACAATATTGATCCAACTATGTTGTTAGAAAAGGTAAACTCTGCCGAACAAGGAGAACTTTCTGAAGAGGCAGCAGCAAAGGCTCAGCCGGCTGGGGGCATCTTGCAAATGGACAAGAAGACCTATTCTATCGCACCCCATATTCCAGCAGGTGTCGTCACTGCGGAAATTTTACGAAAGATTGCTGATGTGTCTGAAAAATACCATGCTCAAGCCATTAAGGTGACCTCTGCCCAGCGTATTGCTATTGTCGGCTTACTTCCTGAAGATGTCCCAAAGGCTTGGAAAGACTTAGGCATGGATCCTGGGCATGCGATTGGGTTATGTGTACGGAGTGTCAAGGTTTGTCCAGGTAATACGTTTTGTAAGCGCGGAATGCAAGAAACGCTCGCCTTGGGCACAGAAATCGACAAGCTTTATCATGGGATGAAATTACCCTCCAAGTTTAAAATGGGGGTGTCTGGTTGCCCCAATAAGTGTGCCGACTCTGCTTCTGTCGACTTAGGTCTCATGGGTACAACCAAAGGTTATCATCTTTATGTTGGAGGAAATGGTGGCGTCAAGCCGAGAGCAGGCACTCTTCTATTAGAAAATCTTCAGAAGGAAAAAGTCTTGCCAGTGGTGGCCGCAGTAATTGCTTACTACAAGGAAAATTCAAAGCCCCATGAACGACTTGGGCGTCTGCTAGATCGCATTGGTACCGAGGACCTTCATGAAGTCGCACAAAAAGCAATGCATTAAGGGTAAGTTAAGTAGAGAATGCCTCATATATTGCCACGTAAGCAGCCTCTTCCAGTTGTAGGAAGAGGCTGCTTTGAGTAAAATTATTGTTATTATTTCTTTTCCGCTTATCAGTCAAGCCTTTCATTAGAAACTCCACTAAATATTCTATAGATTATGGAATATGTTGATTTCAATGTCTTTCTTTTGACTGCCTATGCTGAATGATTAAAAGAAGCGAATGTGGTTACCCTCCCCTCAAAGAATACTCGACATCATCGGATACGCTTCGTCATTAATTGGTTGCAACCTATTCGAACTATTCCCTCGAATTCTATAATTGAGGTAATTAATTCAGGCATATATAAGGATAATGTATTGTGGTTATATGTATCAGTGCCTGTTTATGATACTCCTGTTAATAACATAGTGTTGAAGCTGAACTAAAAAGCCCAAAAGCTGATGGTCTTGCCTGTCCATAAGTTGACGAATATAATGACCATGACGTTAACTTTGGAGAAAGGAAAAAGATGCCTCCATTTAATGTGGTACTGCGCAAACAGCATCACAAGAGACATCTCCAAAAAACAACATGTTCATTATATCAAACTTTACGCTGGATGAGAAGAAAGGTAAGTCTGGTGTTTTTTGTTAGGAGTGCGGAAATTGTACCTTGCCCTTGTTGTGGAAAACTCTTAATCGTCATAGGCAGTCGTCCTCGGGTATGGTATCAAAGCTCTGGAAGAAGATCAATACTTATCATTCGCAGGCTGCGCTGTGAGTCATGTTTCAAGATTCACCATGAATTGCCAGACTTGCTTGTACCCTACAAACGCTACGATGCGGAAAGCATCGAGGGTGTTTTAAACGAACCACCACGTAGAGACATTGCAGTGGATGAATCGACCCTCTTACGCTGGAAACTCTGGTTTGCAGCATGGGTTGTGTACGCACAAGGTTGCTTACAGATGATCTCAATTCGTTACAATCTTCCTGTGACAACGGTAAGCAATACCGCACTAAATGGATGGGGCGAACCTGCTCCAAACTAGGTATTCGTTTGTTATTCGCGATGCCCTATTCTCCAGAAAGTAAGGGTTATGAAAAGCTACTCGTAATGGAAAGTTGACACGAAAAACGCTTAATTAATAGGACATTTCGGTAATTCAACTTTCCATTATACTTTACTTTACTTGCCGAGGTTCTTAAGCCAGTTCATTAACCCTGCATTGCTTTGCCATTCTGGAAGTTTTTCTGAAACTACCATATTGTTGCTCTTTTCCAAAGCTTTGCGTTTCATCTCACCATCAATTTTTGCGTAGAGCTCCGTGGTCTGAATATCTACATGACCTAAGAAATCACGAATATAAACAAGATTTACGCCTGACTGCAGTAAGTGCATACTTTTGCTGTGACGAAAACCATGTGGCGAGATCTTATCCGGGAATAATTGCGGAGACCGTTGTTTGGCAAGGTCGAAATGCTTGGTTACAATATATGCCATACCAGCTCGTGTCAATTTATCTTTCGAACGGTTACAAAACAGAGGATAGCTACCTGTTTGAGAAGATATTAATTGATTCTCCATTAAATATTGCTCAAGGAGAATGGCCATGGGTTTCATCAAAGGAACGATTCTGCTTTTATTTCCTTTTCCGGTAAGCTTTACTGTTGAAGGAGACTGTATCCTTACATCAGAAACCTTTACATCTGCTAGTTCCTGAACTCTCGCCGCTGAATCATACAACAAACTTAAAAGTACCCTATCTCTTCTTCCTTCTTTGGTTGCTTCGTCAGGCATCCGTAGTAATAACTGCATTGCATCCAAGCTCAGATATTCAATGGTATTCTTTTTAGTTCTTTTCACTGGAATCGCTAAGATCTGCTGTGCCTGATATATATAATCCGGATACTCTATTTGGAGATATTTATAGAAGGCATGAATGGCGGCCAATCGAACATTTCTCGTAGAAACAGCACATCTGCGGTCTGTTTCCAACCAACCTAGATATTCCTCAATCAATTCTTTGTTTATATGGGTTAATGTAATTTTTTCAGGCGGCAGTTTTTTCTTTGTATTGCAAAATGCTAGCAAAAGGCTGAAAGTATCTCTATACGACATGATTGTATTCATACTCAGTCCGGCGATGTTGGGAAGATATTTTGAAAGGTAATCCGTTAAATAATAGGCAAAATCCGTAGGTTTCATTTCATCTTCACCTCCGGAAAAACGTAAGCACAAATCAGGGAGACTCTCTCAATCAACTCTGGATAAACTTCTGCAGTCAGGCGGACATACCGCTGTGTTGCACTGAAAGAAGAATGGCCCACGTAAGTTGACAATATGGGGAGTGCACAGTACAAATCTATTTCCTGATTTACCATTCTGTTTAATGTGTGAACACAAAAAGTGTGACGCACATCGTGCAAACGGGGACCTTTGCCTCTACCACCATGGGAGATACCAGCTTTCCACAGAATCTCACGGAATCTTTTGTAGACGTTATCCTCAGTGAGTGCTGTACCGCCCTTATTAATAAAAAAATAATCTTCCGGTATTATGGTTGCATGGATTTTTGCATAATACATTCTTAAAATGCTAGTAAGAGATTCTGTCATAGGTACCAGTCGGTCCTTATTGAACTTTGATTCTCGTATCATAATAATTCCAGAATCGAGGTCCACATCCTTCACTTTTAAATGGACAGCTTCTGAAATTCTAAGTCCGCAACAATACAGTAGACGAAACAATGCTGGTAATACTTGGTGCTTATTTGATAGCGCATGAGGACGAATGCTATCACAGGCATCAAAGAAACGGTGAATTTCTTCATGGGTAAATATATAGGGGATGTACTCAATTCTTCGAACTCTCTGATTTTTACCAGGGATATATGCCTCGTGTCCCAAATCCTGTAGATATAGTGCAAACTGTCTTAAATCGCTGGCTCTGTGTCCCCATGTTTTAATGGCTTCAGATTTTCTCTTCGCTGTCCACCCCAGTACGATTTCTTTAGAAAGCACCTTGTTTTCAATCTTATAATTCAAGCTGAATATAGAAAATCGTCTTAGATTTTCACTTATAGTAGTGTATTTGTAGCCCAATGCTCTTTTGTGTTCTATAAAGTCACCAAGTAAGTCTTTGAATTCTCCTTCGAAATCTTTATTCATCAGAACACCTCCCTGCCTATATTCCAATCAAAGGGAATTGCAGGCAAAGAGCAGGTTCTTAATTGGTTAATATCTATTTTTAAATAGACAGACGTGGAATTCGTATTTGTATGTCCCAATACTTCTGAAATGACTGGCAAAGGTGTGTTTCCCTCAAGAAGGGCACTTGCAAGACTGTGGCGCAATGCGTGTGGACCATGCTTTTTCCCATCCTGAATCTTTATTCCGGCCCTGCGCATATGATGGGTGACAATACTATGAAGAGTTGGCGCTTCCAAGTGCTCTATGGGCGGTATCAGACGCAAAAATAGGGTTTTT
>DASRMA010000187.1:0-16416 GCA_035648155.1 Desulfosporosinus sp. | reverse complement strand
AAACCAGACTTGAATTCTTTTGATGTTGTTGAAACCAACGGTAAAGTCACTCCCCTATACTAAATACTTCTATTTATCTTCCTAATCTTATCTATCATATCATCTTTGTTACAATAACCTTAAATTAAGATGTCTATACGGAGGGTCCGTGAGACACGTCCTCAGCCATGCGATCGTCGTGCCAAACTAGGGCTTTAATCCGTCATGCATGAGGGCAGGGTACCCGGCCAATGCGACGTCCTTGTCGCAGGGCCGGCGGGAAACGTCCTTGTTTCCCGCCCTACTGATGAAAGCGGATTAAAGCCGAGTCTGGCTACGATGACCGCAAAGGCGTCGGAGCGTGTGATCGCGGACCCTCTTGGGTTAGGAACTCGAGGGAGGGATTGGAGATACGTTATTGTGTTCCTTGCTCCGCGTTCCCCGTAACACCTACCAAGCCCGGGACGCAGTGTCACACGAACGCGACGTCTTTACGTAAGCAGACTAACAAACTCCGTGTATACGACCCCAGATACGGGGGTCCCTTCTCGCCATCCTTGGCTCCGGTGACACTAGACCATCCATGGTCGTCGGATGGCGCATTTGGCGGGTACCCCGCTCCCCCAGAGACAAGAGTTTACACGTCTAGTTTGCTTTCTGTGTCGTAGACCGAGCGTTGTATCCCACAAGTCCGAGCTTGGCGGATCCACGTCAACTTCACCGAGCGTCCCTAACTGGCGTCGAGGCTTCAAATGCAAGTCCAAGAACCGTCCCCGACATGCACGCCACGCTATACGTCGGCTCCCCGCCAAGTTCGGACGAAGTGTGACACATAAGCGAGGGCTTCACGTAAGCAGAATTAGCAAACTCCGTGTAAGCGACCCCAGATACGGGGAAGCGCTCAGGAGTGCACTGCCGGCAATCAGACAAGGACGTCTGATCTTGCCGGGTACCCCGATCCCCAGAGACAAGAGCTTACGCGCTAGTTTGCTTTCTGTGTCGTAGACCGAGCGTTGTGTCACACAAGTTCGAGCTTGGCGGACTCCCAATATGAGAGCTTGAACGTAGTTTGCGTCGTGCCTAAAGAAACTCCGGTCCAAACGCATCGGGCAACAGCGTCTTCAGACTCGTAACCTTCGTCTTTCCTGAGCCATTGATCAAAATCACCGGGCAATCTACGGCAAACTCACGAATCACTTGACGGCACGCACCACAGGGCGTTGGAAACGCTTCAGTCGGTACAGCAATGGCGATTCCCTTCAATTCACGCTCTCCCTGAGCTATGGCTTGGAAAATAGCATTTCTCTCTGCGCAAACAGTTAAGCCGTAGCTCGCATTCTCTACGTTACATCCGCTATAAATCCTTCCAGAGGAGAAAAGTACGGCCGCTCCAACCGGGTAATGGGAATACGGTACATATGCCTGTCGGTATGCTGCTTGTGCCTGATTAATAAGTTCAAGCCTTAATCCTGATTCAAGATCGTTAACTACTCTGATGGATTGGCCTTTATTTGTCTTCAAGCACAAAACTCCTGTCTATAGAATGTCCTTCATCTCCCGAGCCTTGTCTGCGAACCGTCTAAAAGATCTTGCTCACCAGGCGTGGAAAAAAGACAATCATTCCGATCGCAATTGCCTGTATTGTGGCCACTAAAACGGCGCCTGAAGCCACATCCTTAGCCTGTCGCGCTAGAAGGTCATAGTTTGGTTGAACCATATCTACCACTATTTCTACTGCGGTATTCATAACTTCTGCACCAATAACACACCCTATCGCCAGCAATAGAATCAAGGCTTCATAAGTAGAGACCCCCCACCACCAAGCAAGGCACAAGACGATAATAGCCGCGACGCAATGAAACTTCATGTGTCCCTGCGTTCTCCATGTATGTAGCAGTCCTCGCCAAGCCTGATTAAGACTGCACCAAAACCCCGGTTTCTCATATCTCCCCATGTTACCTCCGTATGTTAACTAATTTGATAATCTTTAGTTGAACGAATTCACTAAGCTCTTTCTAGCTTAAGTAGCGCCATCACGTCTTCTTCTTTGTGGCGCATCTCTTGTTTATCCGCCTCTTCTTCATGGTCATACCCTAATAAATGAAGCGTCCCATGAACAGCCAGGTAAATCAGCTCCCGTTCGAAGGAATGACCATATTCCTCTGCTTGCGCCCTTGCCCGTGGCACAGAAATTACAATGTCCCCAAGCATTTCGTCTTCAAACTCCGAAGCCGGTTCGTCCTCCATTTCCTCTTGTAAAGCAAACGAAAGAACATCCGTTGGGCGGTCCACTCCTCGATACTCCAAATTTAAGGCATGGATGCGCTGATCATCAACCATCATCAGGCTAACTTCCGCGTCATCTGACCCACCTGACAAATGAATCCCCTCTTTAATGGCCAGATTCAGCATTGCTGTGAGCGGTTCGCGCTGCTCGACCAAGATAGACTCTTCTTCCCAAGTAATATCCAAGATCACTTATTTGGGTAAACCCATCTCTGTTAAATCAGTACATGGGGCACCCTTCCCCCCTTCAATTATCCAATTTCAGAAGCGTTATAACGAGGGATTTCCATTATCATGAAGAACTTGAGGTTCTGCAGTAACGTCGCCGTCAAGATTTTTCACTACGTCTCCACTGGCTTTAATGGCCTCTTTATGGACATCTTCCACGAGTTTCTTCAGTGCTGCGCCGCTTCCATTCTCCCCTATCGCTGGCAATTCTGGATATTCTACGCGGGAGTGGAAAATCCCGTTCAACACCCGCACGAAGGCTATCGCAATGCGATCTAGGTCCTGAAACGTTAAATCACATTGATTTAACTGTCCATCGTTAAGCTTGTCCTTTATAATTTTCCGAACGAGTCCTTCGACGCGTCCCGGGGTGGGCTGTTTCATAGACCGAACCGCCGCTTCCACGCTATCAGCTAAGCACACAAGGGCTACTTCTTTAGTCTGAGGCTTTGGTCCTTCATAATGGAAAGCCTCCTCAGGAACCTCACCATTATCCTCAAGGGCCTTATGGTAAAAGAAGGTGACTAACCCATCGCCATGATGCTGAGCAATAATATTTTGAATTTGTAGCGGAAGTTTATTTTCCTTCGCCATTTCCAACCCATCCTTGACATGAGAGGTAATAATCAGTGAACTGAGGGTCGGGGCTATTTTATCATGGGGGTTATCTTGGGCGAATTGATTCTCACTAAAAAAGTAAGGGCGTTTTAATTTCCCAATATCATGGTACATTGAGCCTACCCTTACCAAAGTGGCATCTGCCTGCAATACCTCAGCCGCGGCCTCGGCGAGATTGCCTACTAAAATGCTATGGTGGTAGGTTCCTGGAGCCTCCATCAATAGGCGCTTCAGTAACGGGCGATTGGGGTTGGATAATTCCAAAAGTCGCACGGAGGAAGTAATGCGAAAGCCTGACTCAAACCAGTGTAAAGCTCCCACTGTTAAAAACGAAGAGGCCACACCGTTTACCGTTCCCAGAAGCAGCCCAACCAACCACACTGAGAAGCGCATTCCTGTCGTCAAGGCGATAGCACTAACCATCAAGGCATTGACCGCTGCCACAAATAATCCGGCACGCGCCAAATCAGAACGCTGGCTTAAATGGGACACACTATACACCCCGACAAACCCTCCAAAAAGAGCTACGATGCTTGTTTGAAGACCAAACGCGGTTGATAGTGTAGGGTCAATCAAAATTGCCACGAAAATTGCTAAGACAACTGCCACTAGCAACGCGACATCCACGCCGATTAAAATTGCAATCGTCATGGTCGCCCAAGCCACTGGAATAAGCATCCCTGACAAGGAGTTGAATTCTGCTCCTCCTAAATTCAAGGAGATCACTCCACGGCCAATCGCCAGAACTAAGAACATCGTAAGTCCCATAAGAACAATTCGATTAAGCAAAGGCAATATGTCTCGTCTGTATTGGAGCAAATACATCCATATTGCACCTATCCCGATGAGGACCATCAGTGCAATTCCAGAAGTCGTCTTCCAGGTGTTACTACTATTGATAAGGCCATAGGCCTCCAACACATGGTAAACATTTTCGTCAACAAGATCACCCGCACCGATAATCTTCTGGTTTGCCTTGTAATGAAGCACCTCTTTTTTCGTAGCCGCTCGGGCTACTGTGCGCAATTTTTCGGTGGTTTCTTCATCCTCAGTCAAGGTCGGACGAGTCACGTTTTGATCCACAAAGGCTTCGAAGAATACTTTGGCATCATCCTGCAACCCAGACTTATTAATATCCACCTTAGTTTTCTCACGGAGTGGAACCACATCTGCGTCCGTTCGTGCCCCAGAATCTCCCGTGCGCGCTCTGTTTAAGATAATATTATTGCCGATTTGTTCAGCAGCAGCTAAAGCGTCTGGAGAGGTCTTCATTAAGGAAACTAAGATTCCCTTCGCTAATAATTTGAAGGGTTGGGTTTTCTGCAGCTTAGCGACGTGTACATTATCGTCGCCCTCCGTAGCAGCGGCTTCCCGCACGGCATCGAACGCTTTTTCTATTTCCTTGGTCAGTTGCCGCAAATATACGTCATCCGGCTTGTACACCGCTTGAACCGCTTTCGCAGCTGCGTCTTGGTCTTGAGTATACTTCTCCGTATCTTCGATGTCCTTGCTCGTTGGAGCTGTGATGAGCTGGGGACTTGGTTCCCCCACTACCAAATGGAGTTTGGCGACAAATAAACTTGAAGATAACAGAACAGTAAACAAGAGAAAATACATCACTCCAACGATGGCGCGTAGCCAGTTGGTGTGATGTTTAATTAAATCCATACGGGTGGAGAGCCCTGCCAAGATCTTTGTGACCCAAATGATCTTCAATACCATCATCCTTACTTAGAAGTGCCTTGGCTCAAGTGACACGCTACATAGGCGAAGGCTTCATTCATTAGGGATTAGCGTAAACTGCCAAATCCTCGAATGTTTCCACCTCTACTCTAACCCGTTCAGCACCTGAAATGTTTGGAATAGTCTTCACGTTTTCTACCACAACCAAAACTCCGGGCGTCATTTTCTGCTGAACTTCAGTTCGGGCGGTTGCTTCTGCCAGTTGACAGGCTTCGGCAATGGAGCGCTCCAAGTGCACACTATGGAGTTCTTTGTATTTCACTCTTATAACTTCGACAGGAAAGCGCCAATTCCTCCAGAGTTTCAGGGAATGACTCGTGACTTCTTTATTGTTTTGCTCAAACGGTGAATCTTGTGTTGTTACCATTATGACGCGAGAGCCAAATTTTATACCCCACCCTATTGCAAGCTTACCACTTTCCTCGATTGTATCTTCTACCAAGGGGACTTGTTTTTCGGCACTATACCACACTCGAGCGCGGACGAATCCTCTGGCCATCGAGGTCGGAGCTGTCAGTTGAGAACTTTTCGGATTAATCACCGCCGGATTTGGAACAGCATTTGGAGCAGAGGTCGTAGTTGGAGGACTTGGATTTAATGCCTGAGTGATCAGTACTTGACCCGCTCGGACGGTTTCACCTTCATGAATCTGAGGGATTCCTTGAATCACCATGATTTCCTTGATAATTCCAGCACGGCTAGCGACAAGATTCCCAGCTTCTAGAGGTATTGTTGGACGGATTTTCTCTGAAATCTTAATCAAAACGCCAGTCCCATTCCGTTCTACCCCTACCCAAGCAGCATCCGGTAATTGATCCTGAAGTGCTTTTGCAATCTGGTTTAAATTCAAGTCTTGTGAATAGGCCCAATTTTTAAGTCCTAGTTTCTCAGCTCGTTGCAACACATCTGCGGCTATTACGTTGTGATTACCCGTTACGGAAATAGACAGCACAAGTTGGGATAATACCGTTAACACCAAGGCGATAATGGCAAGCCCGGTTAAAAGTCCCTTTCTACGCCACCAGCGTGCTGCTATAAAGGGCCATCCATATTTAGCCATAATATGGACACGAGTATGGGTTTGGCGAGCCGCTCGCCGCAAGCGCCGAAAATCCGCCAACTTAACCTGTGCCCGCATTCCTCGTTTAGATTTTTGAGTATGATAAACGATCACACCGTCTTTTAATATTTGATTTAAAAAGCTCGCTAACTGGTCACCTATCGCCATGAAGAAGATGCGCCCTTGCCAGAAAGCCCGAAATCTTTCAAGCATTATTTTATCTCCCCTCGTACAAATGATAAGGAAGAAAGTTCCCCTTCAATTCGAAGTTCTGTCGATAATATAACCTTGAGTGCTAGCCCCTTCCCACTAAAACAGATATCCCCCTCCACAGTCTCCAAGCGAATTCCTTCCTCAGTGAAATCAACAATGCTCACATAATTTTCCACTAAAATTTGCCGGCGTCCAGTTATAGTAATTTTCGGTCCTTCTCCCGCCACCTCTGGTGGAAAGTCTAAAATATTTCCTACACTTACTTGTAATTTCTTGAGCATCAAAAGACCTCCCTTCTGTATGATAGTTATGAAGAAAGGGTCAAAAATAGTCCAAGCCATATATTTAATTGTTAAGAAAAGACCCAGCTGCATTCTGCAACTGGGTCTTTTCTTAACATTCACAAGTTATGCACCGAGAATTTCTCGTACAATAAGATTCACAAGCTTACCGTCAGCACGGCCTTTCGTCTTAGGCGATAATGCACCCATGACTTTTCCAAGATCCTTAGGACCCTGTGCCCCCAGGCTGGCAATAGTTTCCTGAACAAGCTGACGAATTTCCCCTTCAGAAAGCTGTTGAGGAAGGTAATCCATTAAGACGGATATTTCCTTTTCCAAAGCTTGAACTGTTTCGGGGCGATCCGCTTTGATAAACTCTTCAAGTTCATCTCGACGTTGTTTTAATTCGCGTGCTAATACTTCGATGACTTGAGCATCGGTAAATTCTATTTTCTTGTCGATCTCAGAATTTCTTATAGCAGCCCTGACCATTCGAATGACGGAAAGTCTTACCTTCCCCTCCTCTTTGGCCTTCATGGCAACCTTCATATCCTCAACGAGGCGATCTTTCAAGGTCAATTCGAGACACTCCTTACTTGAACTTGCGTTTACGTGCAGCTTCAGACTTCTTCTTTTTCTTCACGCTTGGTTTCTCAAATGCCTCGTGCTTACGAGCTTCAGCACTAACCCCTGCCTTTTGACAAGTACGCTTGAACCTGCGGAGTGCGGCATCCAGGGATTCGTTTTTACCAACTTTGACTTCACTCATTGTCTTATCCCTCCCTCCACTGGATCATCAGAAATATACCTTTATCATTATACTGGATGAAGTAGTTTCAGTCAAGTATAGGAGCCTCATATATTATCCGATTTTGGCATTAAGCGCCTGTCCCCCGAGCAAATGAAAATGGAGGTGTCCGACGACTTGACCTCCGTCTGCCCCAGTATTCGTGACCACTCTATAGCCCGACTCGGCCACACCGAACTCCTCAGCCAAACGGCGAATGACGCCAAAAAGATGACCGATCAACGATTCGTATTCAGACGTCACATCATTGACACTACACAAATGGTTTTTCGGAATAATGAGCAGGTGCACAGGAGCTAGCGGCTGATTATCTTTAAAAGCGATTAACTCATCATCCTCATAGGCAATTTCGCTAGGAATTTCCCGAAGGACAATTTTACAAAACAAACAATCCTCAACTTGCATTTATCGTTCCCCCTTATCTAATTAATCATAACATGGATTTGTTCAAACTAACCGTTACAAACTGCCGTGAAGCCCAAGGTTCTCCTGTCTCACTGGCCGACAGATGAACCTGAATATAATGAGGAGTATGCCCCATTGCACACCCATTCGGATCAATCCATTCGATCAGTACTTCCACAGGTTTCCCCATAAAACGACGGTTATACTCTTCCTGGCTAACACGCGCAACCAACAACAGATCCTTGACTCGTTGTTCCTTTAGCTGCTTCGGAACTTGTTCAGGATAATCCGCTGCAGGGGTGCCTTTGCGTTTCGAATAGGGGAATACGTTTATTCCAGAAAAACCACAGGACTTAACAAACTCTAACGTGGAGGCATGATCCTCTTCCGTTTCTCCTGGAAAACCAGCAATGATGTCCGTCGTGATCGCCAGATTTGGGATTTGTTGGCGAAGTCTTGTCAGCAGACCTCGGTATTCATGGAGAGTATAGGGACGATTCATTCGGGTCAGAATCTGGTCGCTTCCACTTTGTAAGGGCATGTGTAAGTGGGGACAGACTTTATCTGACGCGACGATACTCTCAATGAGCGCCGGCGTATATTCCATCGGTTCGATGGAACTCAAACGCAGACGACAAAGCCCAGGTATTTTCACCAATTCTTTTACTAACCGAGCCAAATTCCATTGTTCCCCTAAATCTTGCCCATAATACCCAGTATGAATTCCAGTCAACACTATTTCAGGATGTCCCGCTGCAACAAGCCGACGAGCCTCCGCGAGAGCATTCTCAGGGAGACGGCTGCGTAAAGGACCACGCGCATAAGGAATAATACAATAAGTGCAGAACTGATTACACCCCTCCTGAATCTTGAGAAACGCCCTAGCCCGGTGCTCTTCGCTGAGTTGGGGAAGTTCTTCAAACTCGTCCGCCTTCCAAATCTCGCGCACAGCATTCTGCGGTGTTCTCTCCGCCTTAACTTTCTCGATCCACTCTAATACCTTCCGACGATCCTGCGTCCCCAGTACGAGATCAACCCCTTCAATACCCAAGATCTCCCCAGGAGCAGTCTGCGCATAACAACCCATGACCACGACAAAGCTCTCCGGATGTTCCCGGATCATTCGACGAATAACTCGGCGAGATTTGCTATCCCCCATATTCGTCACTGTACAAGTATTAACGACAACAACATCCGCTTCTTCGGAGGCAGCGACCACCTGATAGTTCGCCTCCCTAAAAAGTTGAGCTACCGCTTCGCTTTCAGTTTGGTTCACTTTGCAACCAAGCGTGACGAAGCAAACTGACTGAAGTTCTTTGACCTGTTCGACTTGACACGACACTATATACTCCACCCTTTTATCAAAAACCTGATGAGACTAATTCTGGTCAAACCTCAAATAGCGTTTCAATTTTAAGTATAACTTCCTGCATTATTTCCGCTGGTACTTTACCTGCAAATTGTGCCGATCGACTTATCCAATCAAGACTTTTAACTTGATCTGCCAGAATAACGCCCTCTACTGAAAATCCCTCCGGTAATTTAACTTCATATGGATAACCCTTAACTTTACTTGTAATTTGACAAAATAAAGCCAATCCTGTCTTTTGGTTATATTGTTTTGGCGATAATACTAAAGCGGGTCGTTTTCCAGCCTGCTCGTGCCCTGCCTGAGGATTAAATTGAAGCCAGACAACATCTCCCCGGTCAGGAGAATTAGTACTTACCATTCTTCATTCCCACTCCGCTCTCCTGTGTTAATCTCTCTATGAAGATTTTCAGGAGTTACCTGATTTAAAAGTTCTTTTAGAGTGTAGGCTCTGGGTTTAACTACAATCGCTCCGTCAACTATTTTTATATCCACCGGAGTTCCGCTTTCAAGGCCGATTTCCTTTGCCACGTATTGGGGAATATGCAGACCTAAACCATTTCCCCATTTAGCAATAATAACCCCCATGAGAAAACCCCCTTTCGTATATACATAGTATATACGAAGAAGCGTTTATTAACCATTAATTTTACCTAAAGCAAGACTAGGCACCGAGAGCTGTGTGCGCAAGTCACCCCAAATCCCCGAAATGCGCCAAAACCATCGTCAACGCCGCAAGCGCCGCCGTCTCCGTCCTCAAAATCCTCGGTCCCAACGTCACACTCTTGGCCCCAAGTTTTTCTTGGGCAAAAGCCACCTCCGTCTCGGCAAAGCCTCCCTCGGGACCAATCAAGAGTGCAATCGGACGCTTTGAGTCCATGCTGTCCAGCACCGTGGTAAATCTCTGAGTTTTTTCTTCTTCATACGGAATAAGCCACTGGGTGTCTTCCGGCAAATGTACTGCTAAATCTTGCCAATCACAAACTTTCGCTACTTGTGGTTCTCGAACCCGATGAGATTGTTTAGACGCTTCTGCAGCAATTTTTTGCCAACGTGCAACTCTATCCTGCGCTTTACTACCCTCAAGATGCATAACCGAGCGTTTAGTTCGCAAGGGAATGAGCCCCTCCATACCCAGCTCAGTCCCTTTCTGGATCACCCATTCCATTTTTTCCCCTTTGGAAAGCCCTGCCACAATATACACAGTGGTATGAGCCTCTACATCAGGATGATCTGTGCTGAGAACCCGGCAGGTTACGCTTTTGTCCTCGATTTTAACAATTACAGCCGTATACTCAATTCCCGTATTATCAAAGCCCACAATAATATCTCCGGGCGAAAGTCGGAGCACCTTGGCCAGATGATCACGCTCCGAATCACGCAACCAGAAAACATCTTGCCCAAGCTCTGTAATCTTAAATCGATTCACGTTTAGCCCACCTCGCTCGAAATAGAATCCACCCGGAATCTTCAACGCGCTCCACAATCTCGAATCCCGCTTCCTGCAGTCCCTTTTCCACCTCGGCGGCTCGATTTTCAATTATACCAGATGCTAAAAATTCACCCTCCGGATGCAATAAACGTTTTAAATCCGGAAGCAGGCTTAATATAACATCCGCAATAATATTGGAAATAATAACATCCGCCTGTTCCGTAAGGACTGTCCCTAAATCCCCACGCGCGACTCGGACGCGCTCACTCACTCGATTTAAATCGACATTTTCCTGGGCCACCCTGATCGCCACGGAATCAAGATCTACCGCATCAACCTTCGCTCCGAGTTTTGCAGCGGCAATCGCTAAAATGCCAGAGCCTGTCCCTAGGTCGAACACTCTTTGCCCGGGTTTAACAATGCCTTCCATGGTTCTCAAACACAGCGTAGTTGTGGGGTGAGTCCCCGTACCGAAGGCCATGCCAGGATCAAGCTCCAACACGACGTCTCCCTCGAGGATTTCAGCCGACTCCCACGAGGGTTTAATGAGAAAATGTTTACCAATACGCATTGGTTTAAAAAAAGCCTTCCACGCAGTCTCCCAATCCACTTCTCTCACCGAAATCCCATTACCCTGTACCACCCAATTTGGAAAGCGCTGTCGCAGTTCATAAATTTCCTGATCAAGCGTCTCTAGCTTTTCAGCCAGCTCTTCATCCTCCGAAAAATAGCCCTTTACCACAGAAGTTCCGGTCAGTTCTACTTCTCCAAAAGCATGGTAATCCCAAATTCCCGATTCTATATAACTACGTAGCAGTTCAGGATCTTCCACCGCGACACCAGAACACCCTAATCCATAAAAAAGATCGGCAACAGCTTCTTCTCCTTCAGATGAAACTGTTACCGCTACTTCACGCCAATCCATTGTTTATGCTCCTTTTTAGCTGCCCATCGCATCGCGAAGGTTTTCTTTGAATTTTTCAAACAATGATTTCTTACCCATTTGTTGATGCTCAGGCGTCGCATCACCAAATTCATGCAAGAGCTTCTTTTGTTTATCGTTCAGCTTAGTTGGCGTAGTCAAGACAGTCCGAACGTGCTGATCTCCGCGACCACTCCCTTTGCGATGGGGTACTCCGTGCCCTCTAAGTCGAAAGACCGTGGCCGTTTGAGTCCCTTCGGGAATTTTCATCTTAACCACTCCATCTAGAGTGGGCACATCAATTTCGGCACCCAGAGCCGCCTGGATAAAGGTGATTGGAACCTCACAGAAAACGTCATTTCCTTCACGTTCGAAGAACTTATGCTGTTTAACCTGCAAAACGATGTAAAGATCTCCCGAAGGACCCCCTTTGGCTCCACCCTCACCATCTCCACTAAGTCTTAAGTTTAAGCCATCCTCAGAACCTTGCGGAATACTGATCTTAATCGATTTAACCTTTCGGACCTTCCCTTGTCCAGAGCATGTCGAGCAAGGACTACTAATAGTTCGCCCTTCCCCTTGACACTTTGGACATGTCCGGGCCGTCTGGATCTGACCAAAGGGCGTGCGCTGAAGCACTTTCACTTGTCCGCTACCATGGCACTGGGAACAGGTTGTTGGATGTGTTCCTGGAGCTGCCCCAGAGCCCTGACAATCCGAGCAAGATTCATCCCTCGGAATCTGAATTTCTTTCTCGACTCCAAACACCGCTTCTTCAAACGTCAAACTCATGGCATAGCGCAAATCAGCACCCCGTTGAGGACCACCCCGCCGTTGTCCGCCGCCACCACCACCAAAAAACATATCGAAAATATCGCCAAAGCCTCCAGAATCGCCAAATCCACCACCTTGGTTGGAATCTGTACCGGCATGACCAAATTGGTCATAACGCGCTCTCTTCTCCGGATCGCTCAAAACTTCATATGAATCTGCAACTTCCTTAAATTTGTCTTCCGCTTCCTTATCGCCCTGATTCACATCAGGGTGATATTGACGTGCTAATTTCCTGTATGCTTTTTTTATTTCCTGTTCACCGGCTGACCGCTCGACACCGAGCACTTCATAATTATCGCGTTTCATGTTTTCCCTCCACACTCCTGCTTGTCTATCCACTCTTATTGTTATAAGTCCTATAGTATTATATGACCCTTATAGTTTAAGCACAAGGTAATATCCAGTTTATTGGAAATAATGTTATTAATCTACAAACAAAGACACGTGTACAAGCGCCCAGACTCCCACTATTGGTTTAATTTCTTGGATCAACATCAAAAGCAACGGAATAGGGCGCATTCCTTTCCCACCGTAGAGGTAGGGTAGGAATGCGCCACTAGGCCATGATGGTGTTAACCTGCAAAGCGAACACCCGGCAGAGTCGCGTGAACGGCGCCGTGGTACTCCGTTCACTTACACTCTATCGCTCTATTCTTTATCTTCTATATCTTCTTTTTTGACTTCAGTAAACTCAGCATCTACGACGTCGTCATCCTTTTTAGGTTCTTCAGCTCCAGGTTCTGTACCTGCATTCTGCTCTTGAGCCGCTTTTTCTTTATACATCTTTTCGATATAAGGATGGAGAACTGCGTTCAACGCCTCAGTTTTGGCGGTAATTTCCTCAACTTTTTCGCCGGTCGCTGCATTTCTCAGGTCAAGTACAGCCTTTGTGATGCTTTCAACTTCAGCAGCATCCCCCTTACCCTCGAACTCTTTCATGGTTTTCTCTGTTTGGTAAGCCAGAGAATCTGCTTGGTTCCTAGCATCGATCAGCTCTCTGAGTTTCTTATCTTCCTCAGCATGAGATTCGGCATCTTGTTTCATTTTTTCGATCTCATCTTTAGAAAGACCAGTGGAAGACGTAATGGTAACTTTTTGTTCATTCCCTGTCGCCATATCTTTTGCTGAGACGTGGACAATTCCATTAGCATCAATATCAAACTTAACTTCGATTTGCGGAATACCGCGTGGTGCCGGAGGAATGCCTGTGAGTTGGAAACGTCCCAGTGTCTTATTATAACTGGCCATTTCGCGTTCCCCTTGCAGAACATGAATATCAGTCGACGTTTGATTGTCAGCAGCGGTTGAGAACGTCTGCGATTTTGTGGTAGGAATAGTAGAGTTGCGTTCTATGATCCGGGTAAACACTCCGCCAAGGGTTTCAATCCCTAAGGAAAGCGGGGTAACATCCAGCAAGATCATATCTTTCACTTCTCCACTGAGAACGCCACCTTGAATTGCAGCACCCATGGCAACCACTTCGTCTGGGTTAACCCCTTTGTGTGGGTCTTTACCGCTTAATTTCTTAATCGCTTCTACTACGGAAGGGATACGGGTAGATCCACCGACTAAGATGATCTGATCAATTTTATCCCAAGAAAGCTTCGCATCTTCAATAGCCTGACGTGTAGGCCCGAGGGTTGAATCCACGAGGTCTGAGATAATTTCTTCGAATTTGGCACGAGAAATATTCATATCCATATGCTGTGGTCCTTGTTCGGTCATAGTGATAAAAGGCAAATTGACATTTGAATTCGTAACACCGGAAAGCTCAATCTTGGCTTTTTCTGCCGCTTCTTTTAACCGTTGCAGGGCAACACGGTCTTTTGAGAGATCAGCGCCATTACTTTTCTTGTATTCAGCGACCATATAATCGATCAGACGTTGGTCAAAATCGTCGCCACCCAAGTGGTTATTACCGCTGGTAGCCTTTACTTCGACCATGCCTTGGCTTAATTCAAGGATTGAAACATCGAAGGTTCCGCCTCCTAAGTCAAAGACCAAAACCGTAGAATCTTCTTTTTTGTCAAGGCCATAGGCAAGCGCTGCAGCAGTAGGCTCGTTAATAATCCGAAGGACTTCAAGTCCTGAAATGGCTCCGGCATCCTTGGTAGCTTGCCGCTGAGCGTCTGTGAAATAAGCCGGCACTGTAATAACTGCTTGAGTGACTGTTTGGCCAAGATAAGCTTCCGCATCGGCTTTAAGTTTCTGGAGAATCATGGCGGAAATTTCTTGTGGGCTATACGTCTTGTCATCAATTTTTACTTTAAAGTCGGTCCCCATATGTCGTTTAATGGAACTGACCGTTTTATCTGGATTGGAAACGGATTGACGCTTGGCTACTTGCCCCACTAGACGCTCGGCGGTTTTTGAAAAGCCTACCACAGATGGAGTTGTACGATTTCCCTCCGCATTAGGGATAACTACCGCTTCTCCACCTTCCATAACTGCTACGCAGGAGTTTGTTGTCCCTAAGTCAATACCAATAATTTTTCCCATTTTTTCTTCCCCCTTAAATTAACTAATTAGAGACTTTAACCATACAAGGACGTAAAACTTTGTCTTTGAGATAATATCCTTTTTGTAGTTCTTCTACAACAGTATTTTCGGGATGCTCTTCTGAAGCAACTCGGAGCACAGCTTCATGAAGATTGGGGTCAAAAGGTTGACCAACAACATCCATCGCCTTTAAACCTTCCTTACTGAGTGCAGTTTGCATTTGGCGAAGAATCATTTCAACCCCTTGCGAAAAGGATGTAAAATCAGGATTAATTTTGCCCGCACTGACAGCGCGATCAAAATTATCTAGAACAGGTAGCAGTTCTCCCACAAGTCGTTCGGACGCGTATTTAATGAGTTCAACTTTTTCTTTTTGAGTCCGTTTTCGGTAGTTATCGAAATCTGCCTGGAGACGTTGCAACTGACCATAATGGTCTTCAGCTCTAGCTTCGGCCTTAACAAGCTGCGCTTCCAGCGTCAGATTTTTTTCTAGAGGGTTCATATCCTCATCATCCAGACTTCCTTCATCCAGGATGGATTTTTCAGATTCAAGCCCCTTGCCCTCCATACTTTCCTCGTTCTCACATATCGTTGGGTCTTTGAGAGCTTCGTCTCTCTTTCCCACCATCCACAATCACCTCTCGTGCTTAATAAAATTAACAACATCTATGTTTTAAGGGCCTTCCTCTCTAAATACTTCCAGCCCAAAATTAGCGTTTTTTTTGCTACAGCCTTCTGCCCGTCAAGACTCCCGTCAAACTGCGCGTCATACAGTCAACAATAGAAATTACTTTAGCATAATCCATACGGGTCGGTCCCAGGACACCCACTGCCCCAATGGTGATTCCGTTCACTTTATAGGTCGCCGAAATTAAACTACAATCTCGAAACTCCTTTAACATATTTTCTCCACCAATGGTAACGTTTAATCCCTCATGATAAGGATGCAGTAGCTTGCGCAGGGATTCATTTTCCTCGAACACTCGGAATAAAGTTTTCACTTTAGCTAGATCTTTAAATTCAGGCTGATTGAGCATATTGAGAGTTCCGCCAAGATAAACGCGTTCTTCTCCATCATGATCGTCGAGAATAGTCCTTAGCATATCCAATGTATTATCAATCAGAAGCCTCTGTCTGGATAATTCGCTATAGATTTCATGTAACAAACTGCGTTTTACCTGACCTAGAGAATAACCTCGCATTTTTTCATTAAATACTCCGGACACATGTTGCAGTTCTTCTGCCGTGACATTCTCTCCAACCTCGATAATATGGTTTTCCACTACACCGTTTTCTTTCACAATCACCATAATAACCTGACCCGGTTGATACGGCAGGAAATGCATTTTTCCAAACGTACTTTTCCCTTTATGTGGCCCGAGCACAATACTCGTTAAGTTGGTAAGTTCAGACAACAACTTACTCGTATGGGAAATAACTTCTTGAATCTCATGGATTCGTTTTGCGTTTTCCCGTTCAATAGTTTCCTTATGCTCTTCACTCAGCTCTTGAGGGTCCATTAGGCAATCCACAAAATATCGATACCCCGCATCTGAAGGAATTCGTCCAGCGGAAGTATACGGTTGTTCTATGAATCCTAAATCCTCTAAGTCAGCCATCTCATTACGAATTGTCGCGGGAGATACACCAAGATCAAACTTGCGGGCAATCGTTCGTGAACCAATCGGTTCAGCCGTAGCAATATAGTCCAGAACAATCGCTCTTAATATCTTGCGTTT
>DASRMA010000186.1:0-21578 GCA_035648155.1 Desulfosporosinus sp. | reverse complement strand
ACTTAAATCTCTTATTCGATAGCTTGCATGTATCGAAATGTTATCCCCAGTTAAGCGGGAAAGAAACCATTGGGTTTTCAATAGATAGCCATGATCTGAACGTTTAACTAGGGATAATAATCTACCGGCGATAACCGATGTTATTCCCATATGGGAATAACATCGGAAGGCCTGAATAGTAGAATTAAAATGAAGCATCGTAGAGGTGGAGGACGAGCCGGTATGGAACTGATATATGCCTATAATGTCCTAAATATAAGTGACCTTGCCGGATGATATCATCCTATTTGAGAAAGAGCCCTTTACAATAACATAAGCGGAAATGTTTGTCCAGATTATTTTTAAAATTTCGCTCGCCTGGAGTGGTGAGTAGTTACAATTATTTATCAAAAACATTTAGTGATATTGTATCTTATTCATAAAGTTACTTCATTAAAAAAGGATTAAAGCTATCTAATATCTAAGTATTTCGCATCGACTTTAATAACTTTAATCCTTTTTTAATCTCCCATTCGGAAAGAGTTAATCTTCGCAGGGTAAGATGCTATCAGGGTCAATAATGGCCCAAAAAACATTGGAGGTAAAACATAATGAAAAAATCATGGTTTATCACGACAGGCACGTTAGCCCTTGCAGGGGCAATGGCGGGTATCGGAGCCTTCGGAGGCACGGCTTTTGCATCCACGCCAGCGCCTGTTCCTGCAGTAGCACCTACCGCGATTGTTCAGCCTGCTGTTGCAGCGCAGAAGACTCCAGTCAAACCTGATTCAGTAAAGCCGTCATTGGAAAAATCCACAGATTCAAGTAAAGAAACAGACAACGTTAACTATGAAGAGCAAGGGGATCATCAAGGCAACAACGGCGTAGCAGAAACTGGAACAGAAGCTACTGAGAAGGACTCCGCCGAAGAAGCGTCGTCCGGTCCAGACACAGACAACCTCGATGTTCAACAATAGTCCTAAGCTGATTATCGGCTTCAACTCCTCTATCAAAGGTTAAAACCACTTACACTATAAACAAGCAAAGCGAGGCCCCATTTAATTGGTGGCTTCGCTTTGGTATTTATTATAATTAAATGTATCCCCTATCAGAGCCGCTGTACAGAGAATGGGAACAACAATTGCAAACTCAAGAACCACTCGCCGTGAAAGCGCCTGCCACAAATAGTAAAGCATTACCTGGTAAAAACGAGGTAACTACTAAACCAGTTTCTGCAAAGATTATTGCAAAAAATTCAACTGAACTTATAGATGCGTTTAACTAGTTTAAGGCCTTGCGATATAAGGTGTGGGCTGATTTTTTGCCCACACCTTATGCATGAATTAAGAAAGCTCCTGTGCAGTACAGCATACAGCTTTTCATCCTTTTGCTTTATAAATTCCCAAAGCTCGTCTGCCTTAGAGCTAAGCCCTTCGTCCTCTGCGATATAGATATGAGTAACGGTGATGGCTACCATCATGGAAAGATAGAAAATCATGTAACGTCTAAGCTTCTCACCTTCGATGTCCTTGAAGAGATCGTACGCCTCAATCATCAGGCGCGTCACCTTAAGCTGCTGGTCAATCTGTTTGATCATGACCTGCGTGTTGACGGATTGGCCAGGCCGACCAATGAGATAGTGATACGGAGAACAGTCTAGATAAACTAAGCTCTTCACAGAGGGCAGGGGTAGATAGGCGACAAGGTTGTCCACATAAAAGGTGTGCTCCGGCAGCTTGAGGCCACACTGGCGCAGCAAATCCGTCCTGTAAAACAAGGCATGCATGAGCATTAGCTGGTCGAAGCGAAAACGATGCATACTGTCCCATGAAATAACTTTGCCTTGTGGAAAAACATTACTGAATCGCATGACTTTATGCTTACCGTTATACGAATATTCGTAGACATAGTTTGTGATCAACAGGTCTACCGAGCCAATGCCGCGTAGCAACGAAAGCACCGACAGGTAGTCCGTAGTATCCAGCCAGTCGTCGCTGTCGACAACCTTGAAATAAGTACCCGTGGCCACCTCCAGGCCTCGGTTGACGGCCGAGCCATGACCACCATTTTCTTTCTGCTCAAGGCGGACAATTCCGGGAAATTTTCTGCAGTATTCTCGGGCAATTCCGGCCGTGCTGTCTGTGGAACCATCATCAACGACAATAACCTCTACCTCTTGCCCACCCAGCACTACAGTATCTAGGCAGTGGCGAAGATAATCCTGCGAATTATAAGACGGTACGACAATTGATAATAGCTTAATAGTTTTCATCTCCCAATTATCTTCACTTTGTCCGCTTTAGTTTCATTGATTTCGTGTCCTTCTGTCGATTCTTGTGCCACAGGTTGCTGAGCGCTTCTCCGTATTGTCCGTGAAGGGATTTAATGTACAGATAACCTCCGAGGGGCAGGAGTGCAGCATATTGTATCAGGTGCAACAGCAAGCTCGCTGACAGCGCCGTAGTCGGATCGATTCCCAGACCCCCAAGTCCTAAAATTGTTCCGTATTCAAAAAGGCCGATGGCCCCTGGCGTGGCCGGTATGAAATTGATGATATTGGTGGCGGCAAATACGGCAAGCGACAAGCGAATGGACGCCACCCATGAGAAGCCGAAGGCGACAAGTCCAATCCATGTCGACAGGAGCAGGATAATCCATGAAAGGAGCACCCAATACATCATTTTCGCAGTGTCAACATTTAAATATTCACTGAGATAGCTGCGAAGCGGCGAACGAAAAATGATGAGAATTACGAACAATATAAACGCTACAATACAGAGAAAGGTAAGAATCCACAGTGCGTTTAACAAATTTTGGTCTTTAAATCCGGCAAATGGAACTGCGGCGATTGAAAGGATCAGAATTGAAGCGAAATCTGCGAAGGCCGGAATAATCAGCAGGTTCGTTATCTTTATGGCACTGTATCCCCTCGGGAAAAAAGCAGCCCGCAGTCCCTCTCCTACATGGAACGGCAAAACCATGTTAGCAGCATGACCTATACCCACGATTTGAAGAGCGGTCATTCTGTCCATGTCTCGGTCAATACCCCGGGTATAGGAAAGTGCTCGAATATAGTTGGCATACACAAAGATAACGACCGAAACAAGCGCAAGGCCCCAATTGATGTCAGCATGAAAAAGCACGCTAACCTGTAGGCCTTTGAGCGCCCCAATCGAGTAATAAACAGTGACCGCAGTAATGAGTATACCTATAAACAACTTTAGCTTAGTTTTAGTGGGCATTCATTTGCTCCCTTGGTCCAAAAATTCTGTTGACCGTGTTTTTTCACGGGTTAATTAAATTTATAGACTTTGCGTGCTATATTATATAATCTGACGATGATTTTGTTGCCGGAATTTCCGGGCAGGTTGGCAACCATTCTCAAAAACCTGATGCTCGCATACCGGTACAAACCGTTGTCGCAACTTGCCAGGAAGGACCAAAGCTCTTTTTCCTTCCTATTATCTTCCTTTGTGCCGGAAATTCTTAAGAATACGGTGCAAATTATCATCATCATCGCTAAATGACTGAGCATATAGCTGGAAAGCTTTTTGCTGGATATGCTCCCCGGGAGACGGTGGCATCTTATCATGATGTGAGTTACCAGGAGCTGTTGGTCAATTCGTTTAAGCATAACGCTTTCATTGACGGATTGATCTTCTCGCCCGATAAAATAATGGTAAAGATCCACATCCAGATAGTAAATGGTTTTCACAAAAGGCAGGGGCTGGTAAGCAAAAATATTGTCGACATAAAAGGTATGCTTTGGCAATTCAAGGCCACATTCGAGTAGCAGTTGTGTCCTGTAAATCAACGAATGCATTAGAAGATATTTCCACGGAGGAAACTTCCTCATATCATCCCAACCGAACATCTGATTGCTGGGAAACACATTGCTATAGTTAATGACGTGCCTGGTCCCTTCCAGCAGCTTTTCATAGATATAGTTGCATACCATCATATCGGGGGCAGAGTTGCCACCCAAGAACGTTTGAAGAGTTTGTAGCACCTCAATCATACCAGGGCCATCGAGCCAGTCGTCTGAATCCACCACTTTAAAATAAAGACCGGAAGCGTTTTTTAAGCCAGTATTGACCGCTTCACCATGTCCACCGTTTTCTTGATGGATCACCCGTACTATATCAGGGTACTGCGCGGCATAGTTATCCGCTATTTTTGCGGTGTCGTCGGTAGAACCATCATTGACAATAATAACTTCCACATCCGTTCCGCACGGAAGCAGTGAATCGATGCAGCGGTGCATATAAGCTGCTGAGTTGTAGCAGGGTACGGTAAATGTGACTATTTTCAATTTGTCCTCCGTTCTGCAGCTTTGAGTCGGCACGAAAAATAAAATAAGAGGGCTAAACTCATTACTTTATTAAGGTGTCTGCAAGCTCCAAGGCCTTCTTAACTATGGCATCCATGTTGTAGTATTTGTACTCCGCAAGCCTGCCCAGTAAGTGGAATTGTGGAAATTCGTCGGTAAGCTTCCGATATTGCTCATAAAGCGTAAGATTTTCAGGATTTTGGATTGGGTAATAGGGAGTCTCGCTGTCGGCACCCGTATAGGCTCTTGGATATTCTTTGACGATGGTAGTTCGTCCGTCCAGAACCTGTCCAGTGAGGTGTTTGAATTCGGTGATGCGCGTATATTCACGGTCAACAGGATAATTCACAGTCCCGTTGGGCTGGTACCATGTGATATTGTGAGTTTCGAAGACAAAATCCAAAGTCCTGTATGGCAGGCGTCCGTAGCGGCAGTCAAACAGTTCGTCTGCCGGTCCTGAGTATATTACAGTGCCATTGAACGGGTAACCATCAAAAAAAACTTTACCGGATTCCAGTCGGAGCAGCCTGTTCGCATGGGAATTAAGCTGAAGCTCTATATTGGGGTGATTTAACATGAGCTCGAAGAGTGAAGTATAGCTCTTTGCAGGGATACCCTGATAAGTATCCTGAAAGTAGCGGTTATCATAAGAGATAAAGACAGGGACGCGTGCGGTAACCAAAGCATCGATTTCGTCGGGAGCCAGTCCCCATTGCTTTTGAGTGTAATGTAAAAATACGTTGTTGTAAATGAAATCAGCGATTTCCGCAAGTTCTGTATCGGTCTGTCGGCGTAGATCCAATATGGATACCTTGCTTCCGAGGCCATAGATGGCGATCAGCTTTTGCTCTATACGCGCTGCTTTGCTAGGCTCAAAAGTCAGATGAAGCGAATTTAGGTTAAAAGGAATGGGTATTAGCTGACCGTATATGTCTCCCACTACCTCATGGGAGTAATTCCGCCACTTTGTGAATCGGGAGAGATAATCGAAGACCCTTTTATTATCCGTATGAAAGATATGGGGGCCAAATTGATGTACGAAAACTCCGCTCTCACTGAGAAGATCATAAGCATTTCCACCTATATGGCCGCGCATCTCAAGGATCAGCACTTTTTTACCTGCTCGTTCTGCCAGTTCACGCGCTATAACTGTGCCTGCCATGCCGCAACCAACGACAAGACAATCATATATTTCCGTTTTTTTCTTCATGCTTAATCCTACCTTACTTTTGGAATATTGTCATTAAACTCACCTTATATTGATAAAGACTTAAATCCTAGTGAAAGACGCAAACGAAGGCCACAAATGTCTCCCCCTATTTCAGGTATTCTGCAGTGTTCAAGATTCCTATGCCTTATCTCTTTCTACGGGCGAAACCAATGATACCGGGAAGAATGGATATAAAAATAATTGCAAAAATTACAAGTGTGAAATTATTCCTTACAATGGGCAGATTCCCAAAGAAGTATCCTCCAAAGACAATTGTAACAACCCAAGCTAGCCCTCCGATCACGTTATAAGCCAGAAAGCGCCAATAACTCATGGTGCCTATCCCCGCCACAAACGGCGCAAAGGTACGAATAACTGGAATAAATCTGGCGATTATAACCGTCTTGCCCCCATGCTTGAGATAGAATTGCTGGGTCTGTATTAAATGCTCTTTATTCAAAAACCTTACATTATCTTTCTTAAACACACTAGGACCTATAAAATGACCTATTTGATAATTTAAAGTATCCCCTATAATGGCCGCCGCACAAAGGATCATAACAACCACTGGTAAACTCAAAGATCCACTGGCTGCGAAGGCCCCTGCCACAAATAGTAAAGAATCACCCGGTAAAAACGGGGTAACTACAAAACCAGTTTCGGCAAATACTATTGCAAAAAGAATTAGATACGTCCACATCCCATAACTTTGAATCACTGCGCCCATATTTTTGTCCAAGTGCAAAAAAAGGTCCATTAATGTTTGAATAATCAACTTGGTTTCCTCCCATAATGCACTGTCATAACAAAGTCCTTCCGTTGTATTCTATATAAGATCAACGGAAGGATTAAAAAGATTTTTAGGTGATAATTGGCATCGAAAAGGCAAGATTAATTCGTTAATGCCCTGCTAAGACAAAAGCAATAACAATCACGCCAATAACAAAACGATATCCTACAAAAAGTCCAAAGTTATTCTTTTTCAAATACTTAAGTAAAAAAGAAATACTTGAAATACCAACGACAAAGGATGTAATAACGCCCACTGAAAAGGGTAAATTTATTGAAGCCATCGTCAAATGGCGAAGTTTTAGAACTCCTGCTCCCATAATGATGGGCGTTGACATTAGAAAAGAAAAGCGTGCAGCCTCTTCCCTCGTTAAATTGAAAAAGCGAGCAGTGGTCATGGTACTTCCTGAGCGAGATACTCCAGGTATAATTGCTAAGGCTTGTGAAAGACCGATCCAAATCGCTTCTTTCAAGGTCATCGTATTCAATGTACGTATTTCACTTTTTTTGTCGGCAAAATAGAGTAAGATCCCCATAACAATCATCATGATTCCGATGAGCAATGGAGAACGAAAAACAGTCTCTGCCTTTTTCTCCAACGCAAGACCAAACAAGGCCCCAGGAATAGTGGCCACAACTAAGTACCAAAAAATTCGCTTGTCGTCCGATGCGCCCTTTCTTAGAGCAGCTTTGAATAATTTGACCCAATCTTTCCAGAAGTAGAGGATCACAGCGAAGAGAGTACCCATGTGAAGCGCAACGTCAAAGGTTAAACCTGGATCTTCCCATCCGAAAAGCCACGGGACTAATACTAGGTGCGCTGAACTAGAAATGGGCAGAAATTCCCCTAAGCCTTGGACAATACCGAAGATCAATGCGTGTATAACTGTCACTTTTCACCCTCCATCCATTAGAAAGCCTTTGCTACTAGTCTGTATCCAGAATTGTATTTCACTGCCCCTTTAGTAACTCTGCGTCTTTGCACTAATTCCTCTATCTGCAATTAGGCCCAAGCTCTTGTTCCTCCCCTATCTTAGCACTTATACCCATACCTTAACATTTAATTATTAGAAACAGCTTAGAAATATTAAGGAATTAATATTTAACCGAAGATGGGGGAGGAAAAATCGAGCAGGTTAAACGATAAGTGGATGAAATTTTATATATACAGTAATGTCCATTTTACCTAGTCCTTAACCTCAGCGGTGCCCTTTGATTTCTTGGCTGAAATATCTATAGGTGCATAGCCCGCTGCGTGGATCTGGCCCTGAAATATTGCCTCGTTTGTGGAGGTTCCGTAGATACCGTTAGCATTGCCGCTATAGTGAAAATCAGCCTTCTTATTGTCTAAATGCAGGGTTTTTGTTGTTCCCGCCTCTAGGGTAAAGCCCACTAATTTGACATAATAGCCTTCCTGTTTCTTCGTAACTGTATCCGTTACGGTAAAATAGGTATCAAAATTCTTTAAGTCTGTTTTGCCAGTATTGGTAAGCGCTATCTCCAGGTGGTCATTGGCGTTGACATTATCCTCAACTCGTGCATCTTTAACCTTTACGGGTAAAACCGTCGTACTGCTTTCTTTAATAAGATTTGGTGTGAACAAGGGGTCTTTATCGGTTTTATCCGGCACACCATCCCCATCAGTATCTGCGGATAAGGAATTTGTACCATAGGTTTTCTCTATGGAATCTGGAATACCATCCCCGTCTGTATCGGTGCCCTGTGTCTGCCCTACCGCAGTGGAACTATTTTGCGTTGTGCTGCTTGGTTGAGGGGTTTTTCCCGAACATCCTGCAAGCAGAAAAAGACTCATGGACACAATGACTGCTCCCGATAGAACTGATCTCATGTTTTTTAACGTTTTCATAACAAATTCCTCCATTTAAGTTTGATAAATATCTTCACGCCTCAGGAAACCCATATAGGCGATCAGCCACAATATAATGGTTGGAGCTGTCAAGCCCAGTACATTAATCCACTTTAGGCCTAAAACCTCCATAGGAGTGTTTTTCTCAAAGCCTGGTTTTACATTGAGCAGTGCAAAGCTAACCCTCTCATAATGCTTGGTTGGGGACATTTCCTCAATACTATCCCTTAAGGTTTCGTAAAATTTAAAATTAACCAGTACTTTCGTTTGCTGATCCTTGGTCATACCCATCGAGGCAAAAAAACCGCCGGGCAGCTGGTTGTCCATGTCCATAGTGTTTCCAATTTGCGGAAACACAAACGCTAAAACCAACCACATGATGACCGTAAGTAAGAGCGCCTTGTTCCCGTTGCCAACCATCACCGCGAACGTGATTCCCAGCACAAGAAAAAATGCCATGTACAAAAAGGACATCAGGAAAAACAAACCCATTCGAGCAGCATCGCCTGCCGATAAGGCAACATTTCCGATCGCCCCGACTGATATAAACGTTATTGCTGCGGCTAAAAGAGATATTCCAGCGAATAATGTCAGATTGCCTAGCAACTTACCATTGAGCAGAGTATCTCTGAAGACCTTTCTTGACAAGATCAACTTCAGCGTTCCACTGCGCCTTTCTTTCACAATCGCATAGTTCCCCAGAATCATTGCCAGTAGTGCTCCTAGCATTCCAATATAGTTTACAAAGCCTTTTGATGCGGAAATAGGGTTAAGATTGGGCATGGGAGGTAACTCTGTTTTGCCAAGGGATTTAAGGAACTCAATAGCATTCGTATAATTATCGAGCGCCACTCTGACCTGATAGGCTCCCAGCACAACGGAAACCACCGTCAAGATCAGGAGCATACCCAGAATGATCAGAAACAGTTTATTCTTGAGGGCATCGGTTATTTCTTTGCGAGCAATAATCCAGGTCGCATTCATTAATCCACCTCCTATCTTCTAACGTTCTTGCGGAAATATATAATCGTCACGATACCAACAACCAACACAAGGCCAATGACCCACCAGGCATAACCCGCCGTTGCCGTAACCGTAACAGGTATAGAAATCTCTTGGCTGGCCACTGCCCCGTTAAAACTCTTTATTTTAAGGATACTGTTCCCCGAACCCTGTGAAGGAGGGATGGAAATAGTCACTCTAAACGCTCCATTTTCTCCAGGTTTTAAGGAAAGCTTCTCTGGGGTAAGCTTATCTAGTGTCCATTTGTAGGGTAACTCTGCCTTCAAGCCTAAATCTTTAAGTTCTTTGTTGCCAGTATTGGTGACTGCAATATCAAAACTCAGGCTTTTCCCATTCAAGGTCTCAAGCTTTTTAATCTGATTGGTTATTTCCAGGGAGAAATCATGATTGACTGTAAACGACACGGACATTAGGGTCTCCAGTCCATCGTCTCGCGAGGACTTAACCTTGATTAATCCATAGTCTTGGGTGGCTTTTAAAGGTGTGTTGAGGTGCAATTCGGCTATGCGTTTTTCGGATGCACTTAAATCAAGCCCTTTTATACCCTTACCTTGTAGCGTGAAATACGCTTTGAAACCCTCCGGCAGACCCGTTGCCTCTAGATTATAGTGATGAGCTTTTGAATCTTTGTTTTCAACCATAATTCTGGCAATGCTCTCTCCTCCAGGGATTGTTAAGTAATTTGCAGAAAGCTCTGTTGTACTACTGCCTGCTGCTAAAGCGCTCGGTGTGAACGGTGTTAAGCAAACTATTAGGCCTAGTACCATGAACGCTCCTATTACTTTTGTTACTCTCATGTCACGTCCTCCTTCTGAACTGCCCTATAGGAGGCCAGCAGAAAAATTGCTCCGGGTACCAGCATATAGAAAAGAGAAAGTACTTGCCTTGAAAGAATATCAAACACATTCATAGCTGCTGTTTCAGAGACTACCTGCAACAAATCCTTCCCAACGTTTTGGAACTGTACGGCTGGAGAAAACATTTCTATACCTTTTGAAATCACCGTATCTGAAGGCATCTGGGTTACGGTTTGAGCGGTAGCGTTGAGGGCATAGGCAAAGCTTCTCTGGCTGTCTGCCAGCTGGGGAATCACAAAACTTACAAAAACCCACACCACCATCATCGTCAGAAATCCGAAGGTTCTGTCTCCGGTTTTAATAGAAACAAAAAGCGTCACTATATAGAAGATCATCATGTAAACAAACGCCAAAGTAATAAAGACAAGCAAGCGACTTAACTCATTAAAGGTGGGTGTCAGCCCTGAAACGATCGAAAAGAGCAGTGTATTGAAGACCAACGTGACACAAAGCAAAACCCCTATAACAAGTCCTCCGCCCAACAGCTTCCCCGTCACGAGCTGGTCACGGTAAAGCGGTCTTACCAGGAGAAGCTTTAGCGTGCCGTTCTCACGTTCTCCACTAAAGGCATCAAACCCTAAAAATACGGCTAGTACAGCACCAATAATGCTGACATAATCAATAATATTTTGAAGTATGGCCAAGGGGAATAGTTGCGGTGATACAGGAAAACTTGTCGCTCCCTGAGCTTTTAAAAGCGCCACGATATCCAGGTACGCCTTAATTTCAGCATTTTTGGTACTTGAGCCGATATAGACTGAAATAATGGAAAGAAGCAGAAACAGGGCCGTAATCACCAGGAACACCCTATCCTTGAAGGCAGCTTTAAATTCCTTAGAGGCTATGATGAATACCTGCTTCACTCCTATCTCCCCCTTCAATTTTAAAGTAGATTTCCTCTAGAGACTTTGCTTCAGGAAAACGCTGTTCTAAATTTTTAATGGAGTCTGCCAGTAACAACTTGCCTTTACTTATGATACCAATATCTGTGCACACCTTCGTTACCTCGGATAAAAGGTGGGTATTCATAAAGATCGTAGTGCCCCACTCTCGGTTCAACATTAGTAAAAGATCCCGCATATCCTTAGTGCCCTGTGGATCAAGACCGGAGGTAGGCTCGTCAAGAAACAGTACTTTGGGCTTGTGAAGTATTGCCTGAGCAATACCTATTCTCTGACGCATTCCTTTGGAAAAGGTCTTTACCTTTTTATCCTTCCAGTCCATAAACCCGAGTAGCCCTAATACTTCATCAATTCTGACCTCTACCTTTTCCACGCCTGAAAGCTTGCCGAAAAAGCTTAGATTTTCAGCTGCTGTAAGGTCTCCATAAAGCATGACGCTTTCAGGCAGATATCCCAGGAGACTACGCACCTTGAAGTTATCCTTCACCACATCTAACCCTGCAATACTGGCTTTCCCCCCCGTGGGAAGCAAAAGAGTCGTCAACATGGATAAGGTGGTTGTTTTTCCTGCGCCATTATGACCTAGAAAACCGAAAATTGCTCCTTTTCTGACTGTCAGGTTTAAGTCTTCCACCGCTGTAAAATCCGCATATCTTTTGGTCAATTTGTCAGTAACCAGCATAACTAATCCCTCATTTCTATTCCATGCTCTCATTTTGTCATCACACGATTAGAATAACCTTAGACCAAGATTAGAATTGGATTAGAAACTATAAATTTCCAGCCTCATACAGCCCAGGATAGTAATACAACTAAAAGAACAACTATACCCAAAGCAAGATGTTTTATTTTCGCCCACTTTCAGCGTAGGCAGATATATGGAGTGAACTCGTTCAACTAAAGTTGGACATCGAGACTTCGGTGGGGGATTCTACCCCCACCGAAGCAGGGTAACGGGGTTAAGTTGGAGGTAAGTTTGGACAATAACAGCCTCTTCATTGTAGACGGGAATGACTATGGAAAGCTGGTTGCTTTAAATCAATCCGTAATAAGGAGACAAGAATATGAACGCAGACATTCGTTATTCTCATCACGGACTAGTAATCTTCCCCTTCTGTAATGGCCTGAGGTCCTATAGCCTCGGTATGGTAACCGCAACACTTGTACCCCTTGCTACTGTACTTTCAATCTTAATTTTCCCTTCATGAACGTCAACAATTCGTTTGACAATGGGCAGCCCAAGGCCACTTCCTCCCGTCTCCCTTGTTCGCGCCTTGTCCACTCTATAAAATCTCTCAAATATTTGCTCTTTTTCTTTCATAGGAATACCGATGCCTGTATCTATAACAGTAAACACAATTTCTTTATCATCCCCCACATAAAGAAGGTCAATCTTGCCTCCAGTAAGAGTAAATTTAATGCTGTTATCCAACAAGGCCCTGAGCATTTGCTTTATCATTCTTCGATCGGCAAAAAGTTCCAATCCTTGGGAACCTTGAAATGAAAAGTTATGCCCCGATGCCAGCATCGAATTTTCCATGGACACCTCTTCCATCAGCTCGTCAATACTAAACATTGCCTTCTGAAGCAATTGACGTCCATTATCTCCTTTGGCAAGAAAGAGAAGCCTTTCAATCATCACTGTCATGCTTAATGTTTCCTTTTTAATAGCATTGATAGACTCCTGCAGAACCTTTTCATCCTGCTTTCCCCAACGATCAATCATGCCTATATAACCTTGGATGATCGATACAGGTGTTCTAAGCTCGTGGGATGCATCTGCTACAAACCGCCCTTGCTTTTCAAAGGTAACTTTAATCCTGTCCAGCATCTCATTGAAGGTTTTAGCAAGTCTTGACAGTTCATCATCTGCTGCAGGTACTTCAATTCTTGCTGAAAGACCGGACAAGCCAATTTCATTAGCTGCCTTGGTCATTTTGTCGATGGGTTTAAGCATACTTTTACTCAGGATGTGGCCTGCAAAAAGCGAAAAAAGAATTCCAAACATATCTGCAATAGCTAGGAGAATAAACAATATCCATAGGAAGTTGTATTCCTTTTCCATATTCTGAGAGACTTGAATATAAGCCTTGACTTTGCCTCCATCTATAACGGCCGTATTTTCAACTACAAGGTTTAGTCCTGTTCCCTCAAGCTTCCGGACTATATTAGGATGATCCATCACCGGAACGCCCAGCGTATTGAAATTATCCGTGGCATTGACTATTTTACCAGAGGGCTCGGCTACCTTGATATTCAAAGTATTATCGTTTTTGGCTTCATAAATTATTTCAGGATCATCAAAGGTCATCTGTTCACTATTTGTGCCAATAATCCTTTTTTCTACCGCCCCACTTACACTAACTACTTTTTGTTCTGCCTGATTTATAAGAAAAAACTTAACCCCATAGAGCACTGATGCATTCAACGCGATTAATACAGCAGCAAATACGGAAGCATAAAGAAGCGCTAGCTTCCAAGATAGCTTTGTAAGTTTAATCCTTCTAAACCTCATCCTTACCACCTCGAATACTGTAGCCTACTCCTCTGATTGTCTGGATCAGCTTTTTATCATAGCCCTCATCAATTTTGCTTCGAAGGTACCGGATATATACATCCACAACATTGGTATCCCCTACAAATTCATAGCCCCATACCTTCTCAAGAATTTGGGTACGGGTAAGAACAAGCCCTTTGTTTCTTATAAGATATTCAAGAAGATCATATTCTTTTTTGGTCAACTCTATGGCATGATTTGCTCTCTTTGCCTCATGTCTGGCTATATCAAGCTCAAGGTCGGAAATTTTCAGTAAAGATACATCTTCCTTACTCAAACCATTTTTTCTCAATGCGGCACGGATTCTAGCAAGTAACTCCTCAATCACAAAAGGCTTTGTAATATAGTCGTCAGCACCTGTGTCAAGCCCCATTACCTTGTCTGTAATCTCATCAAGTGCCGTAAGCATGAGTATAGGCGTGCTTATGGTTTGTCTGATTCTTCTCAAGACTTCAATGCCGTTAATTCCAGGCAGCATAATATCAAGCAAAATTAAGGAATATTCATCATCAGCAACTGCTTTTTCCAAACCAGTCCTGCCATCATAGGCAATATCAACCATATACCCCTCGTGTGAAAGCTCCAGATCCAAAAACCTAGCTATCGGTTTTTCATCTTCTATAATCAAAATCTTCGTCTTGTTCATGATCAGCCTCCAGTTAGTATTAACAGTTAGTTTCTCAGAGAGAGACTATATTTTATCGATAACCTAACTATATTACCCATTTCTCAGTATTGCACAGAGAAATGATACGTACATTAAACAAAGATTAAAATTTGATTAGAAAGAGTAATTACTAAAGAAATGAGCAAAAAATTGACCGCACAATTTTTTGCTCATTTCACTTTAAAACACGTCAAAAATAGAACTTATCGTCTCTGATACGGCAGACTAATCTCAAACGTTGTCCCTCCCCCTGGGAAACTAGAGACGTTAACGTGACCACCGTGGCTTTGGATAATCGAGTCCGCTATAGCAAGTCCTAAACCAGTACCCTCTTTTTGTTGGGAACGGGCTTTATCGACACGGTAAAAACGTTCAAAGATCTTATCCAGATGTTCTGACTCAATACCCTCCCCGTTGTCAGACACCGTAATTTCTGCGAAATTATTCCTGTTTTGTAAGCCTATAGTGACTTGTCCCCCAGAGGGCGTGTATTTAAGCGCATTATCTAAGAGGATCACAAGGAGTTGTTTAATCCTGAATTCATCCCCCCAATAATTAATCTTTGAACCCAGAGAGAATTCAAGGAGGATTCCACTGGTCTCTGCTAGGGGTATGAAGGATTCTAACACCTCACGTAGGGCTGTATCAAGGGGAAATTGTTTTATCTCTAAAATTTGTTGTTGGGAGTCTGCCCGAGCTAGAAAGAGAAGATCACCCACTAATTTAGACATACGCCTCGTCTCATGCAGACTATAATCCAGCCATTTGGACTGACTGTCTACAGTTTCTTCGAGGTTTCCTTTCACAAGTTCCAAGTTGACCTGGACGACCGTCAGTGGCGTCCGGAGTTCGTGGGAAGCATCAGCCACAAAGTCCTGCTGTCGTTGCCAAGACTTTTTAATAGGTGCCATAGCTCTGTCCGCCATAAAGCGACTGGCGTAGTAGGCGAGTACTAGACAGATAAGACCCCCGATTGTAAGTGAGATTAATAGCTTACCCAGGATCTCTCTCTCCTCATGAAGGTCTACAAAGGAGATGACGAAGCCGGGACTGTGCTTGAGAGGCACCCGCAGATATGAGTAGGTTTCGTCCTGAAATTTCACGTCACCCTTAGGATTCGGACGATGGAATACTTCGTAAACTAAGGGTGCCAATTGGTCTACAACGATTGGCAAATCCGAGGAGCTCTCAGTGACCTTACCGAGGGTATCGGTCTTTAAATAGAAATACTTAGTGAAGTGTTTGTTATGCGCGTGTGTATCGCTGACCGAGCCAGAGCCCGCTTCACTCGCCACAATTTGCATTAGTTGTTGGGATTGGACGGAGAGCTGTTGTCTCATAATAACGAAGGTTCCTAGTATAAAGACCAGTAAGAGGAGGGCCGTGACCAAAACATTAATTAGTGTCAGCTTAAGCTTTAATTTATGGAACATTGGGCTCCTCCTTTAAGCAATAGCCTATTCCACGCACATTTTGAATCCTCACGTTGGGTGAATTTAGCTTTTTACGTAGGTAATGTACGTAAATCTCTACATTATTGCTTTCGGCCTCAGTGTCCAGTCCCCATACCCTGTCGAGAATTTTTTCCTTAGTTATGACCTGCCCAGGATTTCGCATAAAAAGCTCCAATAGCAGCGATTCCTTTAAGGTAAGTTTAACTGTTTCGCTTCGTTGAGTTAACTTGCAGTGGAGGGGTTTAAGAATAAGGCCAGCAACGTTTAATTGTTCGTCCTGGATTTGGCTACTTGCCCTTCTCCCTAAAGCCCTCAGACGAGCGAGAAGTTCCTCAGTAGAGAACGGCTTTACCAAGTAATCATCGGCTCCAGCATCCAAACCCTCAACCCGATCTTGAAGAGAATCTTTGGCTGTTAAGAGTAGAACGGGGGTATGGATTCCTTGTCCACGCAGCTCTCTTAGGAGCTCAACCCCTTCTTTGCGAGGCAACATTCGGTCTAGGATAATCAAATCGTAGACACCCGTCTCCGCCATAGCTTGTCCGGTCTCTCCATCATACGCGGCATCTACCCCATAGTTATTCTTTTTTAAGATATAGGTCAGAGCTTCGGACAGCCTAGGCTCATCTTCCACTAAGAGTAATCGCATATAAATCACCACCTTTGTATAGTTTAACGGATATTTCTTTAAATTTCCTTAGATTTAGTTTGTTGGGATTATATAAGATTAATCCCCTTAATTAAACCAATCGTACCGATGGAGATACTGACAATAACTAGTTCAGCAAGCATTTTTTCCACCCCTTTTGCACAGTTTTAATACATATGCGTGAAGGGGGGAATATAGCTTATCCACTTTTAATAATAAAATTCACCTCCTCAAGCGTTATTGGGGAGGTGAATTTTGTTATTAACCATTTTCATCGTAGACGTAGCTTCTATAGGCTAAAAGTTAAAAACAGAACTTAACTGAATTAGAAGATCAGGAAAAAGTGACACTACAACATTATCAATTTCAGTATATAGCTCAGGCCTTCCATATCTGTTATTATCCTGTAATGTGAACACACTTACAAGCTTTGTATCTGGCTCTACTATCCAGTATTCGTTAACGCCAGCCTTTTCAAATTTATTAAACTTGACCAGCTTATCCTGTCTTGCAGTTGTTGGTGAAGAAATTTCAATAATTAGGTCAGGCACCCCGAAATAACCTGTTTTTCTAAGCTTGCTTTGATCACAAACCACAACAATATCTGGTTGCAAAATGATATTTGAAATTTCTTCATCACTTATCAAATTCAGGAATACATAGGTCAAAAGGAGCAGCGAATACTCTACATGGTTTACCTTTAAGATAAGCGTTGAATTGTGATGCTAATTCCACGCTTATTGCCTGATGTTGCCAGGTTGGAGCAGTTTGCATATATGGTACTCCTTCAATAATCTCCCATCTTTCTCCCTCAGGCCATGTTAAGAAATCTGCATACGTATATTTTTTGCCTTCTTGTGGTAATGGCATGAAATATCTCTCCTTTATCGGCAATTAATCTAATTTCTTAATTATAGCATAACCACTTTTATGTCACGTTAAAAACGTCTAAAAAAATATATTAAGTATGTAAAAGGTATCAAAGCAAATATTGATTCAATAAAATTATCAGAGATAGCAATAACACAACCTGTTAAAAATGTCTTCTGCTTTTCATCAACAATCATGCCAGCCAATTCGACTGTCTCAACCGCTCGCTCTTGCTTAGAGTGAGGCTCTTCATCAGAGGTAGAAACGCCAATTGCATTCGTTCCAATTCGTCTAAACTCGCACCGCTGCGAATCTTTAGTCCCAGCGTTTCAAAGAGCTGATCACCGTCATACCGATCCATGAAAATTCCCTTAGCCCGATATTCAACCGATCCACAATTTAAGACCTCAGGAGCTTCAGTAATAATCCAATCGCAGCTTTTATGTCTATGAAAATAAAATTGTTTCAGTTCAGCGTGTTTTGTATACAAAACGACACATTGCGGCTTTAATTGCCGATAACTTTTGATCACAGATGACATACATGTACAATAGAAACGTTCCGCTAACTGAATATTGATTCTGGTTCTCTGAATGTAACAAAATGACATGGTTATTGTTAAAAGAAAACAAAGCATAATCAATTATTGATTATGCTTTGTTTTCTTCCTCGTTTTGTTCTTCAACCATGTGCTGTACATTAATTAAGGGCAACATAAGAACCGATACGTTAGCTGCTTTAGTTATATCCGCAATAATTGTTCTTAAGAAGGGAAATAAAGCAGCAGTCCCATTCAGCTTACAAAACTTCCTAAACTGTTCTTTTGTCATTGTATTATCCGTTACTGCAAACGAACCCGTTATTGAAACAAATAATGAAAACGGATAATTTTCTTGAACTGGTTTATTAAAAACGCTCGCCTCCAACGTTACTTTCCCTTTTAAAAGACTTTCATCCAACGCAACGTTGATATTAACTGAGAAATCTAAGTCAATTGGCTTGTTATAGCTAAAAGTAGGATTCAAATCAAAATTTACCTTATTTACAATGTAATTTTCAAAAATGAATACGCTCTCCATCTGCTTGTCCATTTTTACGCTACCAATGGTAATGAGCTACTTCGATACTTCGAAGAACTATATTTACCATCATTGTAGAGTTCATTTTTCTGCATATAAACACCACTGTATTCTATCGTTGATTTACTTGCGATCCACGGTTCAATAATAACTTCATCTTCAAATGGACAATTTTCAATTCCAGCTCTTATTAACATTGCGTCAAACTCTTCGTCGGTTAAGTTATCAAAATAATCGGACACGCTCTTGCCATAACTTTCAATATCCATAACCTACAACCTCCTCTATCGATTTAATACAATTCCGGTTCCTAACACATATTTGAAATTCAACAGGAATAATATTAGTTCTTTCAACTGGATATCCTGGGGGTACGGGGAATACAGCCCGAACCAAATCATACGGGTGGGCTTCAAACATAGCATTCAGAATAACAAAATTCATTAATTTTCTAGGCGTTCCATCTGCTCTTTTCAGATATCTGTTCTTTAATTTAGCAGATATCCGTTTAAAGACCTCAAAGTGATCAATCATATTAAGTCTATAGCTTTATCCGTTTCAATATGACAAGATAAAATCGCGAATTGGGGATATTTTCTAGCCTTTACGCAAAAATAGTAAGCTTGTTTTACATCAAAATCAAAAAAGTAGATTCCTTTTCCAAGCCATTCTTCCTCATTTTGGGAAAATTTTAAGTACTGCGTCTTCAGAATTTCATCCGCACTATCACGCCTTGTTCCATGAAAGCCCTTAAATACTACCATCTACTATCTTTTCCTCTTTTGTACTCTATTATACAAAGTTAAAAGACTCCTCCGTAGCTACTTCTTTGATTCTATTGTACTTCACTCACGGCTTATATGGCAAGAAATATTTACCACATATAGGGCTATTTTTACTGTATTTATACGTTTTATTACCATTTATGTATGATTTATTACTATTATAATACTCACTTTTCTTCTCCAATCTTCCAGATAACCATGTCGTTACCTTTAACCCCTACCTGCGAAAAACAGGCTTTTGCCAGAAGGGAAGGATCAACAACCGGTATATTTCACTATCATTTAGTTCCAGTGTAACAATTCTATTATTCCTCCTTACTGCGGATATCTCGAAAGTACTTGATCTTGCGAGTCGTATAAGACTCCAGGATCTCCACTGTTATTCCACATATTACTTTCTGTCCAGAAGAGAGTGTCTGTTCCTACAACTGCATACGGTCCACTTACAATTTTTAACGATCCACCTGCCTGAATCATTGTTCCAGAAGGAAAGGAGAAGGCTTGATGGCCTTGTTCACTTAACAGCTTCCAACCTGTCAAATCAACAGCGGAATCCCCTGTGTTAGAAATTGATACAGTCTCAGCGCTCAAATCAATGCTAGTAATTTTTACTGAATCTGAAGACACTGCAGGGGTATTATAAGCAATCCCAGCAAGTACGCTTTGAGGAACAACAGCCACACCTCCAATAGCAGTAGTAATAATACTACTATCAGTGAGTCTAGCTCTCACTGAAGTAGCAGCTGCAGGAATTGTTCCATCCGTAAGAATGATGGCTGACTTTGTTTGAGCTGCGAGTGGTGCACCAGCGAGGGCATCGATACCCGTTCTTCCGTTAGCTACGTAGACATTACTATAGGTGAGGACAGAGTCGAAGTCTTGGATCACTTGGTTATTAGTGTCATATGCAGTGCTTCCAGCATGACGAGTTGCGCTTGGGAGCATTGCTTTTACGGCTTCACTGATGACGCCAGTTCCACCAATAACATCACTTGTTGCAATGGCAGGGTTTGCAGTCAAGTACGCTGCTACGCCAGCAGGCAGTGATTCTTTGTTAGTTAAGAGAATTGGCTGATTGGCAGCAGAGGCAATCGCCGCGATGGAGAGTGCATCTTGCAAGCCGTTAGCAACAGCAACTTTAGTTACTCCAACCATTTTTTGGGCAATATTTACAGAGGTTCCGTATTTGTCGACTCCACCAAGGGACAAAACTGTAATCTCCATATCTGTTAATTGATCAAGCACTTCTTGGCTAATGACAGCAGTTCCACTGGTCACATAAACTGTATTAACAGCCATTCTAGTGAGTTCAGCCCTGGTATCGGGATTCAATACTGTACCAGGCTCTTGCAACAGGATCGGTGCTTTCATGTAAGTTGCCAACGGACCAGCTGTTAAAGCATCCACCATGCCATAAGAAGCTGACGATGCAAGGATTGCTGTACCTGTCCAGCCTGTTTGAACAGCAATTTTTACTGCTGTTTGTGCAGCAGTTGTACCTGCCAAGCGAGGTGGGACTGTACCAGTTGCAAATGCATTAAAAGGTGTCATTGTAAGTGCCATACCAGCAATAGCTAAAGATGTTAAGGCCTTTTTAACTTTTTTCATGGTGTGAATTTCTCCTCTCGTCTTTGGGCGTATTCAATTTTAATAAACTGTTTATAAGGTTTTCCACATTTTGTATGAGTTTCCTGCCTTTCGACAGTATTAATAGAGAAATTGTAGATCTCAACGCTACTGTCAGTACTCCAGCAGGGAGTACTGACAGTAGCGTTGAGATCTTTTTGGACCTCTAAACTTGCTTCAGTGAAAAAGCAGTTTCCCTGCCTTAATGACAAGCATAACTGCAATAATCTTATCGCCTGCTTTTCCAGCTGATAGGTAGGAGACCGTAGATGAATAATTGGGGTCCCCAATGCCCCCCCCAACACCGATTTCAATCCACGCTCCCACGCAGGGAGCGACAGGCGTAACGCAAACAGGGCTTTATACGTGGACTGCATTTCAATCCACGCTCCCACGCAGGGAGCGACAGCAAAAACTGATTAATGTGAGCACAAAACATAATTTAGCCCCTTCGTTATTTTTAATTACAATTAATCACAATACAATTAGGACATTTCAGTAACCTCCACATCTGTTTGTTGGAAGTTGTCAGATAATCACTTTATGAAACTTTCTACACTTTTTCTTCATTCCCTCCAAATAAATCATAAATATTATAAATATACCAAAGATAGTAGTCAGATCAAACGCATCTGATATTTCCTGTTTTGTAGTTAAAGTTAAAGTTAAACTACAAATACGTGGTCAAATACCATCGCAATATGTCCCAGCCCCACATAACTGTAATGAATACTCCGGTAACTATAAATGGACCAAACGGAATCATACTTTTCCTATTGGCTTTGCCCAGAACGATTAATAACAAACTCAACATTCCTCCTAAAATAACGGAAAGAAATAAAGCAAGCAATGTCATTCTCCAGCCTAGAAACAACCCAATAGGCGCAAATAGTTTTACATCCCCCATTCCCATGACCTCATCGCCCTTATAAAC
>DASRMA010000185.1:0-8648 GCA_035648155.1 Desulfosporosinus sp. | reverse complement strand
ACTTAAGTTGTTATTAGAGCTTTTCTGAACTTCCCGAATGAACTCAAGCATATCCTCAGCACCTTTTACAGCCATCCCTTCCGGCTGCATTGGGATCACGGCATCAGTTGAGGCATTCAAGGCGTTTTGATTGAAAATGCTCACAGTGGGAGGGGTGTCAATAATAATGAAATCGTACTTTGTTTCAATTTGAGCAAGTGCTTGTTTTAATAGAGAATAGGGATTAGGGTATCGCTCCACATTAGACGGAGTCTGTACGATCACCCCAAGATCGGCAAGGGAACGGTTTGATAGGTAGAGGTCTACCCCATATGCCCTTTGCTTAATACTTTTCATATGTGTCGCCCCTAGTAACACATCCAACATAGTTTTCTTTAATGACTTTCTATCAATCCCGAAACCCTCGGCCAACTGCCCTTGAGGATCTAGGTCAATGGCTGCTACTTTATATCCCAAATTATGTAACCCTACACTCATATTTATTGCTGTAGCTGTCTTGCCGACTCCACCCTTTTGAGTGACAACGGATATAACCCTAGCTTTCTTCACCATTGGCTCCACAGCTTTTTGAGTGTTAACTGATATATCTCTAGCTTTCTTTATTAATGACTCCTCAGACCTTTGATTGTTAACGGATATATCCTTAACGTTCTTGTCATTAGTGGCTTCCCACTTTTGAGTATCAACAACTATATCCTTAGCTTTCTTCTCGTTAGTGTCGCCCCAGCTTTGAGTGAAAACGGATATATTCAGAGCTTTTTTTAGGTAAGAGGCAACCGACCCCTTTTGAGTGTCAACGGATGTATTTCTAGCGATCTTCTCATGAGTGACGCCCGACCCCTTTTGAGTGTCAACGGATGTATTCCTAGCAATCTTCTCATGAGTGACGCCCGACCCCTTTTGAGTGTCAACGGATGTATTTCTAGCGATCTTCTCATGAGTGACGCCCGACCCCTTTTGAGTGTCAACGGATGTATTTCTAGTGATCTTCGCATGAGTGACGCCTGGACTTTTTTGAGTGTCATCGAATGTATCTCTAGGTATCTTCTCATTAGTGGCGCCCGACCCTTTTTGATTGCCAACTGATCTGAACTTAGCATTCTTCATGAGTGGTTCTCCCTCCTTCTCTTATGGTATATATTACCATATATCGGTAGTTGATTCAATTGTTAAAATCGCTCGCTATTGGATTGATTGACTAATTACTTTTTTTAATAACTACTTGACTAGTGAGGGTGCTGGTATAGTAAGCATCAACTTAAATACTAGAAGAGATGTCAGCATTATGTACACGGGAATGTGCTCTGAGCATGACCGGTAAGATACTGGTAATATTGTTTACTCCGAATCGTTTAAAAGGGATTTAGACAAGGTACTCCTTTATCATTGATGACCGTAGCCCCATTTTGGTATAATCAAAAAAGTTAGATGGCACCAGCCACACAAGATTTTGAGACCTTTCCCAACGTCGTTCCCTTTAACCCACTACACCTTGTAAGAGAAGAGAAGAGAAAAAAATATAAAGAACGATAGAGCCGTATTGTGGGTTCTATCGTTCTTTATATAGATAAGTGTTCTTGGCCTTTTTAACCCACGTTCAAAACCTAAAATTCCTCCCCTCGTAACAACAAAAAACCTTCCCAGGCATAAGCCTGGAAAGGTCATTGAACGATTTAAAAGTTTACGTGTTGGGGGTACATAGCATTCGCAGCAATAAACCGGTCTAGTCTCTATTCTCAGACGGTTGGAAAGGAACCGTGGTTTCTTTACCGCAAGTAGCGCCAACAGCTGGAACATTTCGCGTCTTACGCAATATTTAAAATTTGATAGCAAAGTAACCCGGCAGGGACATTAACCTCAATGACAGCTCCTTTGATCTGCCCTAAAATCGCTTTTCCGACGGGCGATTCATTGGATATTTTATTGGTCAATGGATCGGCCTCTGCCCAACCAACGATGAAGTAATCTTCTTCATCTCCAAAGTCCATATCTTTTAGACGAACTTTTGCGCCTAATTCCACGATATCTGTTCCTTCAACTTCATCAATAACTCGTGCGTTACTGAGCATTTTTTCGAGAGTTAAAATTCTTCCCTCAATAAAACCCTGCTTGTTCTTGGCATCATCATACTCTGAGTTTTCACTAATATCACCAAATCCCATGGCCTCCTTAATACGTTCGGCAATCTCCCGACGCTTCACAGATTTAGATAGTTCTAACTCTTCTTCAAGTTTTTTAAGACCTTCTAAAGTCAGAATGACTTCTTTCCCAGCCATATTTTAATCGCTCCTTTTTCATGTGCGAATTGCAAGTTCTATTATGTTACGTTCTTTTCAAAGCTATTTTTAAAATATTGTATTCCATATCTTTTCTTTTTTCAATAGAATTATTTATGTCATCTGAAATATAATTCTGCTAGCAGTTGTAATTACTCACTAAGTGTGCCTAATCAACCTGGATACTTAGTTGTCCGGTCGTCACGAGGGATACCGCAAATCCAAAGGATCGAGGATATGCTCGCTGACGTACCATGGACAACCCTGCATAAAATACTGGAGTCCGCAGGATATTCTCCCCGCAGGGATGACTGTTTTGGAGCATGAAAATCAAGAGTTAGCGACTAAGTTGAAGTGGTATGAAGAACAGTTTCGCTTAAACCAAAGCAAACGTTTTGGGGCATCGAGCGAAAAAACATCCCTTGAACAGTTAGCTCTTTTTAATGAAGCAGAGAAGACCGCGCATCCTAAAGCACAAGAACCTACGGTTGAAGAAATCATTTATAAGAGAAGAAAAGCCCGAGGCTCAAATAAAGATACTATGGCAGATTTCCCCGTCGAAGTGATCGAGTATTACCTCCTCGAGGAAGAACAGGTCTGTCCTGAATGCGATCATACTCTTCATGTGATGAGTAAGGAAGTTCGCAGGGAACTGACGATTATTCCTGCTCAGGTTAAAGTTGTTGAGCACGTGCGATCTGTGTATGCTTGCCGTAATTGCGAAAAACAAAATACAAGAACCCCGATTATTACAGCACCAATGCCTGCCGCTGTTTTGCCGGGAAGTTTTGTATCGCCTTCACTTATGGCCTTTGTCATGAATCGTAAATATTCGGAAGCTATTCCTCTTTACAGGCAGGAACAGCAGTTTGTCAATTTTGGCATTGACCTCTCCAGGCAGACGCTAGCCAATTGGATGATCCACGGGGCGAACAAATCGCTTAAAGTGCTTTATGACAGGATGCATACGAAACTTCTAGCAGAATCTTTTCTACATGCGGATGAAACCACACTTCAGGTACTTCAAGAAGAAGGGCGCCCTGCTACTAGTAAATCTTACATGTGGTTATATGCCACGGGGAAATTCGGACCTCAGATTTTCCTTTATGACTATCAGGTTTCAAGAGCAAGTAAGCATCCAAAGAATTTTCTAACTGGATTTAAGGGGCTTTTGCAAACCGATGGGTATCCTGGCTACAACGATGTAACTGATGTCACGCGTGTTGGCTGCTTTGCCCATGCAAGAAGAGGTTTCACCGATGCACTCAAAGCGCTTCCCGATAAAGCCAGCCCGTCTTCCTCTGTGGCTATGGAGGGCATCGAGTATTGCAATAAACTATTCTCTATTGAGCGTACCCTTTCGGATTTATCCCCAGAGAAACGCTATAAGGAACGGCTAGACCAGAGCAAACCGGTTCTTGAGGCTTTTTTGCTGTGGCTAACTGTTAAAAAGCAGCAAGTTTTACCGAAAAGCCAACTCGGAAAAGCGGTTTCGTATTGTTTAAATCAATGGTGCAAGCTTGAGGCGTTTCTCCTAGACGGCCAAACAGAAGTGAGTAACAACCGAGCCGAAAGAGCCATTAAACCTTTTGTAATTGGTCGAAAGAACTTTTTATTCTCCAAGAGTCCAAAAGGCGCCACAGCAAGTGCATTGATCTATAGCGTTATTGAAACGGCAAAATCAAACGGCCTAAGTCCATATCACTATTTGGTGTATCTGTTTGAGAAACTTCCAAACATTGATCTGAGGAACCTAGACCAGGTCGACGATCTCTTACCCTGGTCAGCGTCAATCCCCGATTCGTGTAGCGTACCATCAAAACGATGATAATTGTGGCCCTCATCTAATTTTAGGTGGGGGCTATTTGACGCTCACCTTTATGCAATGGCAGTAAGCCAAGAGTTCCGTGCGGTTACGCCTGTAAAATTGATTGGCTTTATGATGTTTTTTGCAGCTCTTCTTGGAGTATTATGGATTGCTATGTCATTGAGCTTTGTTTTCACAGGCCAAGTTCCAAACTCGATCCTCCAAACAAACCACCCAACAGGTGTAGTGTTTGCCACCGATTTGTCCTTGCTAATACCAGCTCTAATATTAGGGTCAAGACTGCTCTGGAAACGACATCCTTGGGGATTTGTACTGGCATCTATTGTTTTGATAAAAGCAAGTACATACGGTTTGGCTATGATTGCTATGTCAGTATTTACATATGTCGAATTAGGTACAATTGACCCATTGTTAACATTGTGGGCAGTGCTAAGTTTAGGCTGCCACATTTCTTGCGGTCTCTTACTGGGAAATATGAAAACGTTACCTCCCTCTATAAATTAAGATTAACTCCCGTTTTCTCACTCATTCTTAGTATTTAACTATTTAGATCTATTGTCCTGATGGGATACCTTAGAAAGAATGTAGTTATTTGGATGATGGGGATGTGCTCCAACAGAGGCCTGTACCTTTTTCATAAAATATGATCGCACAGCGGATCTCCACAATAGCCCCTGCGGTTTACCCTCCCATGTCTCACTGGGTCCGTATTATCGGCCCTTACATTCCTTCGTTCTACCTATCAGGGGATGGAGGCTAGGTAAGCTCCCTTGCTGGGTCAAATGCCCGTATGGTATAAATTGCCCTAGCTCTTCCGTGCTTCAATTATCCTAAAAGTCTAAGAATCAGTTTGAATTAAGTGTTAACAAAGCTAATGGTTATGTCTCTTACGCAGCTAGTTGCTCTATATGGACTGGGCTTAATACCTTTTCCGGATTATAAGAAATACGTTTTGTCCCTAATGTGAAGAGTATTCGTATGAGTCTTCCACATAAAGCGATCAGTGATTGCTTTTTCTTTAGTGGATTGATTTGCCTTGTGGTTAAATAACGGTGTATTCTCTGGAATTCAGGGTTTTTGGCAACCAAAGGTAAGACGCATCGAAATAGTAAAGCTCTCAGTTGAGGCCTACCTCGTTTGGTTATGGTGCTCTTCCCTTTGTGCTTACCTGAGCTGTTTTCCTTGAGATTTAAACCTGCCAGCTTAATAATCTGTTGAGGATGATCGTAACCGGTTAGATCACCAACCTCCGCCAAAAAGCCAGCTACTGTTACCCACCCGACACCTGGTATAGTCTTCATTTCTTTAGACCCAGGAATCTGAATGACTAATCCCTCAATATACACCATCATTTTCTCCATTTGTCTAAAGAACAGTTCGTGCTGTTCAAGGAGCTGTTGTAGTTCGTAACGGGCGGCGGTTAGTCCCGACGTTAAGCCTATGGAACTTCTTGCCTGTTCAATGAGTAACTTGGCCCGTCTGATTCCCACTGCCCGTTTAACGTCCTCTTTCCATTTAGTCACAATAGCTTCGGGTTCTAATTTGAGGATATCTTCAGGCACGGGAAACTGTTTTAGCGTAGCAATGGAGGCTTTACCGTCCCATTTTTTAAACACCTGTGGATATTCCGGGAAGAACCGGTCTAACCAATTAATAACTCTCCCTTTGACTCGGATGAGTTCCTTACTCAGTCGTTCCCGTTGTACCATCGCAACTCTGAGATCAGCATGAATTCCAGTGAGCAGATTGGGTTCGGAATACCGGCCATCTTTGACCAATTGCGCAATAACCCGTGCATCCTTAATGTCAGTTTTTGTGGGCGAATTGTCGTCAAGTTCTTTACTCTTCTTGACATGGTATGGGTTAACTAGGACAAATTTGATACCTTCCCGATGAAGGAACTCAGCCAACGGTAACCAGTAATGCCCGGTAGGCTCTAACCCCAAGATGACATTTTCTTTGCTGTGCTGATCCTGAAGGTTTCTGATCCATTGAACGAGTCGGTCTAATCCGTCTCTTGTATTCTTAAACAAAAGCCTTTTACCCAACTCAATTCCCCGGAAATCCTGTGCACGTGCCACATGGTTCACTTTAGCAATATCAACACCGATAATAAGAGTTCTCTCCGAGACTTGCATAATGCGTTGTTTTTGATTAGTATTCAATTGGGAGTACCTCCTGTGCGTTTTATTAGGGTCGGTTGTCAGCTGACACCTAGTATAGTACATTGAGGTGCTCCTTTTTTCAAAGGGCATTTTAATTCATTACAGGAATGCTCCCTATACAGAAACTTTTAATTGATATCGTTTCGGCAATGATCGGTTGTCTAAGTACAGACTGTAAAATTGTTAAAAAGCATTGGGGAGATAAGATCGATACTGAAAGTCAGATCGTTTATCCTCATTATGCTAATGAAATTACAAATTTGAGCGTAATAAGAATGACTTGAAACTAAAATATTATTATACTAATTAAATGAATATCATAAATGGCGTACTCACGATTGTTGAAGAATTTGGGTGGTACGATAAAATCCTATTCAAAACGGTCGTGAGTTGATCTTTGTTTGAAAAAAAATTCATATGCAACATCCTGTCCCACTTGGTGTTTCACGTTCCTGTACTTCTATTTACTTAGATGGGCGCTTAAATCCGCTGTTTAGGCCGATTTCATTAACCAAAAATCGGTTATGAGTTGAGGACAAACTTAACAAGCAAACGATGGCTCCAGCTAATTCAAGAAACATATCCCATTGTGTGTCCCAAATATCTCCTTGAAGTCCGAGGAACGCCTCTGCTCCTGGCCCCAATATTAATGCCACACACCACTCACCTAATTCATAAGAAGCACTTATCCCCAGAACTAATCCGAGTACAATGGTAATGAGCATTTTTCCTTTTTGGAAGATAGATGTTCTCAGCAGGATTTCCCTTAAAGTTAGGGCCCAAACGAAACCAGCAACAAAATGGCCAAACCGATCATAGTAATTCCTACCAAGATGAAAAGAATTATCTAACCAGTTAAACAGTGGCACTTTCCCATAGGTGTAATGCCCACCGATGAGGACCATTATTGCACCCAAACATAGAAGCAAGTAAACTGGGGTGGTGAAACGGAACTTATTATAGGTATAAATAATAATAATTGTCCCCAAAACAATTGGAGTAACCTCTAAAAACCAGGTGCCCAATTGGTAAGGCTTATAAGCAGACCATATAAACACTACGACAAAGCTTATTAGAATGAAAATGTGTGTCTGTCTCACTGATTTGAAACTTTCCATTTTTACCTTCTCCTATTTTTAATTTCTTACTTCTAGCATTGGTTAAGTTCTAGAAAGAATATTGGTCAATCGTATATACTTGTAGCCTACGACGTGTGTTATCATACCTATATTTAGCTAAATAGCTTCCCATTATCCATATAACCTTTATGTCTATAACTGGAGGTTACAATAAACCTAGCTTAATGAATATTAGTAGAATAATTGGAAGTTAATGGAATGGTTATAATGAGAGGAGACTTGGTATTAGTAATAATAAATTAAAGAGAAACCCCTTCGGAGCAGACCAGTGATACTAACGCGAATGTTCATGAGTTATATTCTTATAAATGTGATTATTGCTGCTTTTTGTCAGATGTTCTTAAGGAGTGTGTAATGAGTATTATAGATATTCAGCTTGCTGAAAAGAAACATGAACAGGCCATTTTTGAATGTGTAAGTATGGCTTATAGCATGTACATTGAAAGAATGGGTAAAAAGCCTGCTCCTATGCTTTCGGATTATTCTAAACTTATTGAGAAGAATGTTGTTTATATAGCAACAAATTTGGAAGAATTCATGGGCCTTATTGTCTTTTTTCCAAAAGGAAATTGCCTACTAATACTAACGAGTTGATGACTGAAAATATTAGGTACTATCTTGGGTTCGGGTTTGTCGAAGTGGAACGCCGATTAGAAGACGGTTACAATTAAATGGAAACCTGCCGTTGCTCTTTGAAGGAAAGTCAATTCCTTGATTCCTTTTCCCTCCCTACCAAGTTCTAGGTATAGTTTATATAAAGGAGTCTGAATTAGTTTTGGATCGAAGAGCTCATTTTTTTCTTCATTAAGTGTATCCATGAAATTCTGCAATGTAGAGACATCTCTTGCCTCAATTGCGGATCCAATTGTTTTATTATATAGTTCAAGGAATCTCACTTCTGGTTTGTCACTTTTGCCAAGTCTATTGATTGCATGCTCTAGATTCCCAGTAAAGCCTAATAAATCGCCAACTATATCTAGATAATCATAAACAAGATTAATTATTTCTGGTAAAAGGTATTATGCCAAAAGATTATTTGAAAAATCTCATATGAAAGTAAGGCAAGTGAGTGGGATGAGAAACTATTTAATGAGAAGCGTACTGACGTATACCCGATTCGCCGGACACAGGGAAGTTAGTGTAAACTAAACCTGTGGGGGGCGAAAATTATGTCAAACAACGGGAAACGGTATGATAAAGAATTCAAGGCAGATATAGTTCGTTTGGTACGTGAAGAAAA
>DASRMA010000184.1:0-17609 GCA_035648155.1 Desulfosporosinus sp. | reverse complement strand
TGAAAGAAAATAACAAGTCAAAGATGCCATGGATAGTTTGCGTCAGACAAGGAGGCATGGTTACCTCATAGCGGGCTATTAGGTAACCATGCCGACGCAGTATGACACGAAATAGACTGGCATACTGACTAGTTATTTTTTTGAATGTGCCTAAATAGGCCTTACCTCATAATCATGGGTATTTGGCTCGCATACGCACATAATAAATTGACTTATATTGCAATATTATATTAGTTAATTTGTTAATGCAATATAAGTATGCATTGTTGCATCGATTCATAGGCATAATTTCCTTTCGTATAATGTTTAGAGGAGACTAGCACAACTCTCCTCTAAACATTACCTCAAAAGCCTCCTTCTACTCACTTCTTTAATCCTGCATTAAACCTGGACTCACTACTTATCGGAAGTAATTCAATATTCACAAAATATAGAAAATCTAATGAAATTGTATTATAATAGAATAGTATTAAGTTTAGAAGCAAAACAGGGAGGGAATCAATTGGACAAAATTGAACCTAGTGCTAATAAAACGCTCAAATTAACGTTGTCCAAGTTGATTAAAAATATAGAATATTATATCTTTTTTGTCGATAGCTTCGGGTATGTTACATTGGTGAATGACAGTGCTTCCAATTGGCTAAAGCTCAAGAAATATGACATGAAAGGTTCAAAAGTCCAAAGTTTGATCGAGGGCATTGACTGTGACGATTTAGATGAAGCACTGTCCGAAGGGCGCAACTATAAAAAACAGCTTATGATCAATGAAATTCACTACATGGTAAAATACATCCCTACTATAGTAGGTAAAAAGAATAACATAGGGGGAATTGTAGTCTGCAAGGATATCCATGACGTGAAAAATGATGAGGATGCTATAAAGGAACTAGACGCAGTAATTAATGCCACCTCTGACAGTATCTATGTTACAGATGGGTCGGGTAAAACCTTGCGCATTAATTCCGCATGCAGTAAAATCACCGGCCTTGATGAAAATGTGGTGATTGGAATGAATATAAGGGATGTTGTTGCCAAGGGGATGATCTCCAAGTCGTGCACTCTTGAGGTACTGAGAACTAAATCAAAGGTGACTATTCTACAGAAAGTTAGAGATGGTAAGGTGGTACTTGTTACTGGCACTCCCCTCTTCAACGATCATGGCAATATTTGGCGGGTGGTGAGCAGCACTAGGGATATTACTGAACTCAACCGATTAAAAAATGAGCTTGAAGATGCGCGCCGAACAAAGGACCAGTACTATACGGAGTTGGTTGAGATGCGTGTCAAACAGATGGCAGATGGGGAGGGGGATTTTGTTGCTAATTCTGCTCAAATGCAGAAGGTGATCGAGTTGGCAATGCGTGTGGCCCGAACAGATTCCACAGTGTTAGTGAGGGGAGAATCTGGGGTTGGCAAGGAAGTGGTAACCAAGTTCATCCACCGTAATAGCACCAGAAATAAGAATGCTTTGATGAAGATTAACTGCGCAGCCATTCCAGAGCAACTGCTGGAATCGGAACTCTTTGGCCACGAGCCAGGAGCCTTTACAGGAGCTATGAAAAAGGGGAAAATAGGTTTGATCGAATTAGCTAACCATGGGACACTTTTCTTGGATGAGATTGGAGAGATGTCCCTTATGCTCCAGGCCAAAATTCTTCAGGTAATTCAGGAGAGGAACTTTTACCGGGTGGGTGGCACCAAAGTCATTGATGTAGATATCAGGATTATCGCTGCCACCAATAGATATTTGGAGAAACTGGTGGCAGAGAAGAAGTTTCGGGAGGACCTTTTCTACCGCATCAATGTAATTCCAATCATGATACCGTCGCTAAAGGAGCGGACAAGCGACATTGTGCCCTTGTTGCAATCTTTCTTTAAAAAATTTAATAAGAAATACCAAACTGATAAAAAAATCAGTAACGAAGCCTTAAGCTACTTAAACAAGTACAAGTGGCCGGGTAACATCCGGGAATTGGAAAACTTGGTAGAGCAGCTGGTGGTGATTACTCCGGTCGATCTGGTTGAGCCCCAGCACCTTCCAACCCATATTCGGGATTCGTTCAATGAAATTGACGAACAAATAATTAATACCCCCTCTGGTCTGGTTTCATTGCCGGAGGCAATGGAGGAATTCGAGAAACGAATCTTTCTCTCAGCTTATGATATATCCCATAATACCTATCAGACTGCTAGTGCACTTGGTATTAGCCAAGCAACTGTTGTAAGGAAATTGAAAAAATACAAGTGAAATATCAGATAGGAATGATTGTTGATGAATATAGGTATTCAAGTGTTCGGGGAGTTCAAGGAATACGTTAAAAGTTCCGACGGAGGTAAGATAACTTTCGATATTCCAGAAGAAACTAATATTGAGACTTTACTGGAAAAACTTGGTATCTCTTCTGGATATGTAAGTGTGGTGCTGGTGAATGGAAAGTTTGCCAGTAGTGATATCGAACTTAGCCAAGATGATCAGGTTCAGATTATTCCGATTTTAGAAGGAGGTTAAAGAATGCGTCAAAGTGAAATGTTCATTTGGAAAGTAATATGTACCCTCGAGAATATACAGTTAAAAACTGTATATTCTCGAGGGCGTTTTTATCATAATTGGGATTAAAGAAAATGACTCTAAAAGCTACTCCAAGCCTAACTAAGGGTTACAATTTACTCTTGGAAGGCTAGCACTATTATGTTGCCTTTATTTTAGGAACCCCTATCTTTTGGACAACTAAATAAAGGACTACTCCAGATACCAGCCCATAAATAGGACCTCCAATAGCCAAGATCGCACCAACTACTCCTGCTACCCCCTGCTCTTCTTTCGTTTTTACCATTTGCATGGCGATATAGAAGCAGGCAAACCCTTGCACCATGATGGTAAGGGCGATAGCAATAGGCAGTATGGGTCTAAAGAAGGCCACCAAAGGCAAAGATAAGACACACATCCATTTTACAATATTAAATGTACCTGATCCTCCAAAGATGGAATCCATAGCTTGACGGCCTTGTTTATAACGTTCTGCGATAGATACCGTCATGGCAGCCCAAAGCGGACCTGACAGAGTAAGTGTCGGAAACATTGTTCCTTCAATTATGTTTCTTACTCCGCATAGAATGTTGGTCCTGTTCGCATTCATATCAATTTCTTCATCATCCCTATATTCATTGGCCTTTTCAATTATTGTCTGGCCGATTACGATATCTCCAAAAGCGATGATGTAAGCTACAACGGCCATTGGCAAAGCTGCGATGAATATGGACAAACCAGGAAAACCTATACCAAAAGCATTATAGGTTCTAAATACCTCGCCAACTTGAGGAACAAAAAATCCCCATTGAGTTATCTTGGGAATAGGTACCTCTCCGACTACTAATCCAATGATCATGGCGCCAATTATCCCTGGAACCATTCCATATTTAGCAAAGGTAGCAACTATAGAACCGCCTTTTTTCTTAATTTCCTTAAATCCTCTGGCGTAGAGAAGAAAGAAAGCAATAGTAATTCCAACTGACATGGATATAGGATATTTGGCATATCCCACCCCGCCTGACGCAAGAGGTAAAAATCCATATTTACCGATAACTGCAGCCATGCCTGCTCCTAGAATAATACCGGCTTTCATTGAATTAGGTACAACATCCACTAATTTTTTAGCCAACCCAGTAATACCTAATACCAGGAACAATATACCTACCGTAATTTGTAAAGCTATGAGAGCCTCGAGCCGATCCACACCCATAGCATACTTAGACAAGAATCCAATTGTTAAGGGGACTGCAGGTGTAATCCAGCCAGCAATGATAGGGTCTCCGAATAACTGGTGTAAACTGTAGGTCATCTCGTGAAACAAAACTATCGTCAGCGCTACCTCAAAAGAAATACCAAACATGTCCTGAAGGAATGCTGTTGCCCCTAGTCCTGTTACAAACATGAATACGGCTTGAATCAATTCCGGCATTTCAACTCCGTAGTGGATAAAGGGCAGCCTAAATTTAAAAATTCCCATTGGAATGTAAGGTTGTTCTTCCCCATGTTTTCTTTGTGCACTTGGTAACATAAAAGCCATATAATTGCCCCCTCTTTTCAATGAATATGAATATGAATATGAATAGTTATTACAATTTGATAAATTAAGATATTTATTAATATTTCAATATTGCTATCTTCAGAGAATGGCAACTAAACATTCGTAAAATACAGCGCGCCGTTTATTCTTCTAGTAATATGACTGATTATTAGCATTCAGATGGAAAATTGTCTAAAATTCCAGAACTGTGTCAAGCTCTTCCGGTGTAATGTCAAAAACAACTCCTTTGGGTTCGAGCACTTCCTTGGTAAAAAACTCGGGTAGCCTATCATCTTCTTTGGTGAAACCTGCCGCTCTGTTGAAAGCAATTTCCACCTTGAGTAACTTCTTGCCCATGTTCAGAACATCATCTAGAGTAAGTTCCCTTCCTACATAGTTGGAGAGCAACTTGACCAGCACATCCATGGTTGGCAGCATTGGACCTACGAAGAGGCATAGTCCCAAACTGTCCACAACCGCAGTCATTATCTGTAGGTCACGCGAGATCTGCAATTGCTGTTCCTTATTATTAGTATCAACTCCGAAGCGGCCTGGGAGTGCGTTACCCATGGTGTGGTCAGCACCTTGAGTCGAAGTAGCATAGGTTGTGCCAGTCCCCTTTAATGCTCTGGGGTCATATGCTGATAAGTTTTGTCCCTTGACGGCAGGTACATGGGTCACCCCCAAAACTTTGCCGGTAATAGTAGAACCATGGCCAAGAACTCTACCGAGTACAGTCCCCTTACCAATCTGCGTCACGAGCTCTAACGCGGCTTCATGATCACCGAAACTGGCAATCCCGGCTTCCATAGCGACTCCCATAGCCCCACCGATTTCCATTGTATCGAGACCGTAGTCATTACATAATCTATTCAATTGGGCAATCGTCTCTAGAGAATCAATATCTAGATTTGGGCCCATTAGACCTATCGTCTCGTACTCAATCCCCGAAACCAAGTATTTACCCTCTTTGTCATGGTAAACATTCGAACACCTTATAACGCAACCGGGGGAGCAGCCATGTCCAACTTTTCCACCCTGAGCGTTGCATGCTTCGGTCAAAGCTTGGCCATTAATCTTTTCGACAGCATCATATGATCCAATATGAAAATTTCTCACAGGCAACCCACCCACCGCATTAACCGGGTTTACAAGAACAGCGGTACCAAAATTTCTAAGACCTGCCGTGCTTTCAATTAATTTCTTACTCCATTCCTTGGCGACCTCATTGAACTCCTCCAGATTGGCGATCTCCGCCACAGCATCGTCTGCATCTGTGTCATCAATAACGATTGCTTTGATCTTCTTTGAGCCCATAACTGCACCTAGCCCGCCACGGCCGCAGTGCCTGTTGGGGAGTCCTTCTAGATCACTGATCGCCACCGTAGCGGAAGATAACAGCATTTCCCCCGCTTGGCCGATAGACATAATCCCGACTTTTGGTCCGTATACCTGTTGCAGAATCTCCATTGTTTTAAAGTTGCCAAGTCCCGCTAGGTCCTGTGCGGGCATCAGTCTTGCCTCTTTTTTATTGATCACCAGCGTATTTAAGGTGTTATCGGCAGGTTTCCCCTCGATAATCACGCCCTTTATCCCCAGCTTAGCAAGTTTACGAGCCACAGTACCACCGCCGTTACTCTCCTTGATAGTTCCAGTCAATGGACTTTTAGCTCCGATCGAAATCCGGTTACTATTAGGACAGCGAGTCGCTGCGAAGAGACCAGGTGCGATCACTAGTTTATTGTCTGCTCCTAAAGGTGTACATGTCGGGTCCATCTCGTCGAAGATAACTTGTGATGTTAACCCACGGGCACTGAGCATTTGATATTTCTCTGGCACATCGTCGTAATGAACCTGACCCTTAGTAAGGTCTACCCTCAATAATTTCAATGTTTTTCTCCCCTCTTTCTGTCCTTTCAAACTCTTAAACGCGATATACACCGATACAAGATATTATCCCTGGCTGGAAAGCTAGCAAGAGATCCAGCCAACAATAATTGCTTTCCGTTCATTCTTCCACAAAGATATTCATTGTGTGAGTATAAAGAGTTAACTACATTGCTCCCCTATACAGAGCCTCGATATCAGCCAGAACTGTGACCCTAGGGTTGATCTTTACGTTACCACTGGCCATTGCGTCGACAGACATCTGGGCAATTTTGTCTTCTTTAACGCCGACATCTGTCAGGTTCTTCGGAATTCCGATAGCAGCGGAAAGCTTCAAGATCGCTTGCACTGCCAGCGGAGCAGCCTCCATATCAGTCAGACGGTTGACATCTTCGCCCAGCAATTCTGCGATTCTTTTGTATTTCCCATTATCTGCCAGCATATTAAACTTCATAACATGTGGGAGTAGTATGGCGTTGGCCACGCCGTGGGGTACATTGAAAAAGCCTCCGAGCGGATGAGCCATTGCATGGACGTTGCCGAGTCTGGCTATACAAAAAGCAATACCTGCCAGTGTGCTGGCCACCATCATACCAGCGGCTGCTTCCATGTTAGCCCGATTGGCCACAAAGGGTCTCAGATATTTACCAATCAATCGTATCGCCTCAACACCGAATGCATCGGTAACCGGAGAAGAAGCCCTATTGATATATGACTCAACAGCATGGGTGAGTGCGTCCATTCCACAGGCCGCCGCTATTTGAGGAGGGAGAGTATTGAGAACCGTTGGATCAAGAAGAGCAACTTTAGGAAGGATCCTAGTGCTGGCAATGCTCATCTTATAGTTTCTGGATTTGATGGTGATCACAGCAAAGGTTGTCACTTCACTACCAGTACCTGCTGTGGTGGGAATTGCGATGATGGGGAGCGCGTCATTTGTGAATTTGTCTGCACCTTCGTAGCTAGTCAGGTCGCCACCATTTGTCATTAATACCGCTATCGCCTTAGCTACATCCATCGCACTACCGCCGCCCACAGTCAATAAGGCACCGGCTCCCATCGTCTTGCCGATCTCATAGCCTTTGTAGCAGGTATCGGTGCTCGGGTTAGCTTCTACTTCGGAAAAAACCTCATAGATTATTCCGTTATCTTTGAGAGTTAACTCCACATCAGCCAGCAAACCGGCTTTTAAGACACCCGGGTCCGTCACCACTAAGACCTTGTTCGTGTTGAGGATCTTAATCTCACCTGATAGTTTTTTCTTGATTGCCCCGACCTCATAGATCAACTTGGTGGGTAGATAGAAACTAAAGCCTTCTACATAATTATTCACAGAACTCCTCCTAACATAATGAGTTTGTTGCATCTCTGTATTACCAATTGCAAGAACCATGCCGTAAATACTATGAAAGGCGGAATTGTGTGAATAGTTTGATCTCAAATCCGGTGACATCATGACTTGCGGCAGTTCATAATTAAAATTTCCTATTACAAATTATTCTACTTTTCAATTGAATTCAGAGAGTAAAGTCACTTGGATGATTCATGTTTGAATCCTGGCGATTCATTGCTGTTGGTAAACAGTCTAACAAATTATACGCTCATACATTACCAGAGTGACAGAGAAAGAACGCTGGGAGCCGCACAATACGCGCTCCAACGTCCTTACCTGTCAGGGAAATTCCTAAATTTCCGCGACTATGATTTAACTTGATCTTTATTAGATAATAATGCAGATTAGCCCGCCACTGCCGTCATTGACAATGCGTTGTAAAGTGTCTTGTAGCTTCTGTTGGGCATTCTCTGGCATACGGAATAGTTTATTCTGGATTCCTTCGCGAACTAAATCATGCAAGGACTTGCCGAAAATATTCGATTCCCAGACCTTCTTTGGATCACTTTCAAACTGATCAAGAATATATTTTACAAGATCTTCAGCTTGACTTTCCGTTCCGATTAAAGGCGTTATTTCCGTCGTAACATCCGCTCTTATAATGTGTAAAGACGGTGCACTCGCTTTGAGCTTGATCCCATAATGGCCCCCTTGTTTCACAAGTTCTGGTTCTTCGAGGAACATTTCTTCAAGTTGCGGTGTGACAACGCCATAGCCATTGACTCTAACTTCCTCTATAGCCGCTGACACTTTATCCCATTCTTTTTTAGCCTTACTATAGTCTAAAACCATGCGAAGCAACGTATGATCTCCATCGATTTCAATCCCAGTGAGATCTTGCAGGACGGTTTTAAAGAGTCCCTCAACCGCGGTGATTTCCACATTGGCGACGCCTGTGCCTAAGTTCATGTCCTTCAAGAGAACATCTTGAGCATATTCGCATTCTGTCAAAGCATCCAAGGCTTGATCAATATCTCGCAAACGCCGTACTCCATCGATTGCTTTGCGCACAGTTTCTTCAAAAGCTGCCCTAACTGGATGAGCACTTTCAAGTTCCTCAACCCATTTTGGAAGATCAATATTGACTTCAACTACGGGGAATTCATACAAAACTTCTTCAAGAATCTGGGTGATGTCCTCGTGATTCATTTCAAGACAATTTACTGCTATAACAGGTACCCCGTATTTTTCCTCGAGACAACGGCTCAATTCCACCGTGTCTTCTGCATAGGGATGCGTTGTATTTAAGATCACTACATATGGTTTCCCAAGCTGGCGGAGCTCAGCAATGACTCGTTCCTCTGCATCGACATAGGCGTCCCTCGGAATATCAGTAATAGATCCATCTGTCGTAACCACGATACCGATGGTGGCATGGTCACTAATAACTTTACGAGTTCCCATTTCAGCAGCATCCTGAAAGGACATAGGTTCGTCACTCCAGGCTGTTTTCATCATGCGAGGTGCTTCATCATCTTCTGTCTCGTACCCCAGGGCACCTTCTACCGTGTAGCCTACACAGTCAACCAACCGCACATTCATGTGAATCGAGTCTTTAATCACAATTTCCACGGATTCTGATGGAATAAATTTGGGTTCTGTCGTCGTGATCGTTCTTCCAGTCCCACTTTGAGGAAGCTCATCTTTGGCCCGCTCTCTCTCAAAGGCATCTTGAATATTGGGCAGAACTAGGAGGTCCATAAATCGTTTGATAAAGGTGGACTTTCCTGTGCGGACTGGCCCGACGACACCGAGGTAGATATCCCCCCCTGTACGTTCAGCGATATCTCTAAAAATGTCTACTTTTTCCATTAGTATTTTCCCCCTCTTTTAAGTGCTTTCCCCAATTTGGGGAAGGGCCTCCACCTTATCTCCCCTTCCACCTCCCAGTAACATGTGGATTCCCGATTACTGGACTAGCACCTTAGCAATATAAGTATATTGATTTATTGGGCAAATATGACAACATAACAAAAAACGCAGAAAGGGTTTTTAAAACCTCTTCTACGTATTATGAGACAAAGTATAAAAATATGTATTAGTTGAACCAGTTCATCTCCACAATTTCTTCAAGTTCATGGCGTTTTCCCCGCATCATCAAATCTGCCACGGCAACTTTTGGATCTGCGCCTTCAAACAGCACTTTATAAGCTTGTTCTGTAATAGGCATCGAAATATGTTTTTCTATACTAAGCTGATAGGCAATACGGGTTGCTCTAACCCCTTCTACCACCATACCGACATCTTTAAGCACCGTCTCTAACGGTTTACCCTCTCCAAGAGCCACCCCCGCCCTACGATTCCGGCTATAAGGGCTAGTACATGTAACAATGAGGTCACCAACCCCTGATAAGCCAGCGAACGTCAAAGGATGGCCTCCTAGTGCCACTCCTAAGCGTGCAATTTCTGCTAATCCTCTAGTCATTAGTGCGGCCTTGGTGTTATCACCAAATCCTAACCCTTCGGCAATTCCAGTACACAAAGCAATGACATTCTTTAAAGCCCCACCTAATTCAACGCCAATGAGATCAGGATTAGTATACACTCTGAACTCCGGTGTCATCATCAGGTCTTGTACTTTTGTTGCAGTTTTTACATCTGAGGCAACCACTACAGTTGTAGGCATATTTCGTCCGACTTCTTCAGCATGACTGGGACCAGACAACACAGCAATTGGATTTTGCGGAAGCTCCATAGTCAGTACTTCAGAAAGGCGAAGGTGTGACTCTTCTTCCATCCCCTTGGCAGTATTGATCACGATACAACCCGGCTTTAGGTAGGTCTTAATCAAACGGGCAGCTTCTCTAACACTATGCGACGGCACACTTAGAACAACCAGATCGGCGTTCAAGAGCGAAAGACGAGTTGTTGGTAGAACACCGGGAGGCAAAACAACACCCGGTAAATAACGTGCATTTTCGTGGTTTGTGCTCATTAGCCTGATCTCATCGACATTACGACCAATGAGCGCTACCTGATTACCTGCATTCGCTAAGACAACAGCCAATGCACTTCCCCAGCTTCCAGCCCCATAAACTGCTACGTTGGGCATATTTTCCCCTCCCCCTCTTTTCGTAGTTCGATGTGGTAGTCTGTAGTTCTAAGGTGTACCCCTTAGACAGTCTTCTTCTCGCCAAAACGATGTTCGGTTCCTTGCCATACACGCTTGATGTTACTCCTATGAAGAGCTATCACAGATGCGGCGGCCACCAATCCAAAAACCTGATACGCAGGCGGTTCCTGAAAAACAAACACGGTTATGGCAACCGTGAGAGCCCCCACAACTGAGCCCATGGAAACATAACGTGTAATCCACACAACTAGAAGAAATAGTGTAATTGCTAAAAACATAACTTTTGGCATCAATACAGTAATAATCCCGAATCCCGCGGCAACTCCCTTTCAGCTCGGTCGAAAGCCAAAGAGAGGATTCCAGCTATGACCCGCCATTGCGAGAAATCCACCGATCATCCCACCCCATGCGCCATAAGACCAGAAGCCAAGCGAAGCAGCCATAGCTCCTTTCATGAAATCCCCGAGTAACACCAAGATACCCAGTTTAACCCCTAAAAGTCGAAAAGCATTGGTCGTGCCGATATTTCCGCTGCCATGACGCCGTACGTCAATACCTTTCAGTTGACCCGCTAAATAAGCAGAAGGAATCGCGCCCAAGAAATACGCCAAGATAAAAATCAAATAGCGTGACATCGCTTAATCCTTCTCTTTCTCTTCATCTTTTTGTCGAATAACGATTCGGATTGGAGTACCTTCAAACCCGAAATGTTTCCGCATCTGATTTTCTAAATATCGTTTATACGAAAAGTGCATCAGTTCTGGGTCATTGACAAAGAAAACAAACGTTGGGGGCTTAACACTCACTTGTGTAAGGTATCGGACCTTCAACCGTCGCCCTTTATCCGATGGGGGTGGGTTGAGGTGCAGCCACTCTCTAAGTAAGGTGTTCAAGGTAGCCGTGGTGACACGGGTTGAATTCTGTTCAACCACAAAGTCCACAAGATCAATAATTTTCGTGACCCGCTGTCCAGTTAAAGCAGAAATGAACATCGTGGGTGCATACTGCATAAAGCCTAATTCTTGGCGAATATCCTTCTCGAATTTGTTAATGGTATTCTCATCCTTTTCGATAAGATCCCATTTGTTGATCACCAATATAATTGCCTTGCCAGCTTCATGGGCATAACCAGCAATTTTTTTATCCTGTTCTGTAACTCCATCCACTGCGTCTATAAGCATGAGGATCACATCAGAGCGATCGACTGCACGCAGAGAACGCACAACACTATATTGCTCCGTTAGTTCATCTATACGTGCTTTACGACGCATTCCTGCCGTATCGATGAGGACATAATGCTTCCCATCTTGTACAAAAGGAGTATCAATCGCATCACGAGTTGTTCCGGGAATGTCACTGACTATGACCCTGTTTTTTCCTAGCATTGTGTTGACCAAGGAGGATTTGCCGACGTTTGGACGTCCAATAACAGAAATACGTATCACGTCTGGATCATACTCATCTTGGCTGTTGTCTGGAAAATGCGAAATCACCAGGTCGAGCAAATCACCGGTGTTCATACCGTGTACTGCAGAAATGGGCAGGGCTTCTCCTAAGCCTAAACTTAAAAAGTCATAGAGCTGGCCTTCAATTTCTGCAAAATTCTCCACTTTATTCGCAGTGAGTAAGACTGGTTTTCCAGACCGTCGTAAAGTACGAGCAATCATCTCATCATCCGCTGTAGGTGGTAGTTGGGCGTCCACTACAAAAACAACGACATCCGCTTCTTCCATCGCAATCTCCGCCTGTTTTCGCATCTGGGCAGCTATAGGCGTTCCTACATCTTTAAATTCAATTCCCCCAGTATCAATTAAGGCAAACTTCTTGCCCAGCCACTCCGCATCACGATAGAGTCGGTCTCTTGTCACCCCTGGCATATTCTCCACGATGGCCACAAGGCCGCCTGTGATCCGATTAAACAACGTTGACTTCCCGACATTTGGCCGCCCAACAATAGCTACAACAGGTTTACTCAAAGCTTTCCACCTCCAAAGAATGTCCAATCACTTGTTCTAAAAATGAGAATCCATCGTTTTCGACAATTCTCGCCGTTCCATGAACCTTCTCTTCTAGCCATTTAACGCTGAGATCATCGAGAAAGATGTCTTCATCTGCCTTCAACATAACACGGGGAATAAGAAACTGATCGCCTAACAAATCTCCTAATTGATGGGCAACATCCCTAGCCGTAACTAAGCCCGCAGCAGTGACTAACTCACCAAAAAAATCATTGCGTATCGCGTGCACCGTGAGCTTCAAACCGCTTACTTGCTCCATCAAACGGCCCCGCCATAATTCAAACAGTCCCTGAGCTGATGTTCCCGTAATGAGATGTACATGGCGTTCTGATATTGCTTTCGGCAGTAGATTCCAGCCGGCTTCGATCTCCGTGATAAATTTCCTAGCCATTCCTACACCGTTTTCTAATTGTGGAAAGTCATCATAAACAGCCACATCAGGAAATTCTCGTCCCGCCAAAACATAAAATTCATCGGCAAAATAGGCAAGATGGCGACCCGTCTGCTCAAAGAAGTGCTTTTGCCACCTCTCCGCCTGATCCAATATTCCATTCGCTTCATCTAAAGTGAATCCACGCAGTGGCGTCAGCTGCTCACGGTAGCGAGTTAAGCCCACTGGTACTACTGCAATCGATTGTACCGCTGGATACAGCTCACCTAACCGTTCGATGGTTTCCTTCAACACGTCTCCATCGTTATGATCCGGGACTAAGACAACCTGAGCATGTACTACTATTCCAGCCTCGGCAAAACGTTTAATTTGTGCTGGCAGCTTTCCCGCGTGCGGGTTTTTCATCAGGCTAGCACGAACTTCGGAGTTCCATGCATGGACAGAAATGAAAAGTGGACTCAGATGAAGCCGTAAAATGCGCTCTATTTCTTCTTCGCTCAAGTTAGACAGGGTGATGAAACTCCCCTGTGTCAGCGACAAGCGGTAATCGTCATCTTTATCATATAGCGATGCCCTCATCCCTTTTGGCATTTGGGCAATAAAACAAAACGTACAATTATTACGACATACCTTCAAACCCTCAGCACTTATTGCCTCTACCTCTAACCCTAAGAATTCCCCTGGCCCCTTCTCTATGTCAAGCTCCCACAGTTCACCATCTGACTTTTCAATAAGTAGAGTATAGTCTTCTTCTGATATTCCAAACTGAAAGTCGATGATATCTTTAATTTCTTCTTGATTCACAGCAAGAACTCGGTCTCCGACTTTAATTTCCATTTCTTCGGCTATACTCCCAAGATCAACCGCTGCAACCACAAGCCCTTTAGGCAAAATATTCCATCCTCCTGACATTTCAGATCAGGGCATATTATCCTAGCCTCAATCGAATACAAGTATACTACAAAACTCACACACCTGCTACTGGAGTTTCTGTTCTTCCTGCTCATAGGTCTTTACTCCCTTGCCAGGAAACAGATGTTCGACGATCTGTGCTTTGCCTTTTCTTTCGGTATAATACTGAAACCCCACAAGAAACCCTGCCCAAATAGCAAAAAAGGCTACCCCGAAGTTCCAAACAAACGCGTCCGGAAAATCCGCATACCTCACGATACCTTCATGTGTAAAACGCACTAATGCTTGGTTCACAAGAATGCTACCTGAGAAAGCAGCTGCTGTTCCCCAATAGGACTTTCCGGTCAACCAAGCCACTAAGATAATTCCGAGAGTAAACACCCACAAACCATAGGGAATAACTCCAGGTTCATTCACTATCAAAAGAGTTTCCAGACTTAAGACCAGGCTAGTAAAGAGCAGCGGTAAGATTCGTCGTCCGTCACGCTGCCAAGCCCATACCCAAAAAGCCAGCAGGACTGCGAGACGGGCAAAGTGCCAGTTCCAGGGCAATGTTGAAGGAAAGACTACCTCTACACATTTCCCTATAAGCCAGGCAATCATCATCACTAGAAAAAAATGTCGAGAGGTACGTTTTTCAGCCCAAGTAGCAAGTGCTAAAAAGAAAATTATCCATTCTCCATAGGGATAATCCAAGTAAACTCCTCCTTAAACGGATCGATACTCATATTATTCCCGTTTAGGCGGAGTTTACACGGAGACGTTTGAAGGATCGGTTGCAATAGGGGTTAATGGGGCTTTCTTCCGATAACGGGATATGTTTAAGATCAAACCAAGTTCAATCAACGTGATCACAAGGGAACTCCCACCATACGAGATCAAGGGTAGGGTTATCCCAGTTACCGGTAATACTCCAGTCACAACTGATAAATTCACGGTTGTCTGGATCACTAAGGAGGAGGTCAGTCCAAAGCCTAAGAGCCGTCCAAATCGATCCGGACACTCACGAATCACTTGATAGGCTCGAGTATATAGCGAAATTATGAGAAGTAATAAGAATAGTGTTCCCAATAAGCCTAGTTCTTCCCCGACTATGGCGAAAATCATATCTGTATGGTTTTCTGGTAAAAAACCATACTTCTGCATACTATGACCTAGTCCAACACCAAACAAGCCACCCGAGCCAAAGGCAATCTCGGCGTTTGTAATCTGGTATCCCGCATCTGATGCATATTTCCATGGGTCTAACCAGACAACGATTCTTTCCCATTGATAACCATGAATAAGATAGTAAAGTGGAATTCCAAAAGTTGGCACAGCCGCTAAAAACCATTTTGTCGGCAGTTCCGTCTGAAACAGCATAACAGCACTGGTCAAGGCTAAGACCATCGTCGTCCCTAAATCCGGTTGTTTGAACACGAGAGCCAAAATGAGGATCGAAATAGGAGCCAATATTCCCAGTGGGATGCGCCAATCTTTCCCGCGTTTGATCGGATAGCGGTCTAGAATGTGCGCATAAAATAGCACTAGGGCCAGTTTAGTGATTTCAGAAGGCTGTAGTCTTACTCCCAAAATACTGATCCAACGAGCTGATCCTAATTTCGTAATCCCTGCGTCTGTAAAGATAACTGCAATGAGTAATGCTGTACTGATTAGGATCCCTATACCAGCGAACCGCCGCCAAAACGAATATGGAACTTTTAGTGCTACAAACGCGAAAAAAGAACCGATGACCGTCCACTTCAACTGTTGAATCACATAATAATACGTATTTTGCGTAGCGTTAAACCCGCTCACTGCCCCGGCATTCATGACCATAATTAAGCCAAAGGCTAGGAGTGCGAGTGTTAGGTACAAGATAGCAAAATCAATAGGCATAGTTGGTTTTAGCTTAGCCATCTTGGATCACCTTTCTAGGTCTTTAAGGAAGAGCTTGCCGAACAGATCACCAAGGGTGACCGGTTTGATTTCAGGTTGCGAAGCCATTGCTTCGGCATCATTAGCTCGGGCTGCGTCTTCGACCATCTCGCGCATACTTAAACTGATCCGTTGCGTCTCAGGCTTACATTCAATGACCTTTGCACTGACCGTATCCCCGACTTTCAGCACCTCTTCTACCTTATTTACGCGATGATCGGCTAATTGGGAAATATGAACTAATCCATCTACCCCGTCTGCAAGCCCTACAAAGGCGCCAAACGAAACGATGCGTACCACAACTCCTGTAACTAAAGTCCCGACAGGATATTTTTCGGCCGCCTGAACCCATGGACTTACGTTTAGTTGTTTGAGCCCTAGGGATAATTTTCCAGTCTCGACTTCAAACTTTAGGACTTTGACTTCCAGTACGTCGCCTACTTTCAGCATCTCTGAGGGATGCTTGATCCGGGTGTAGGACATTTCCGAAATATGAAGCAATCCATCAACTCCACCGATGTCTATAAAGGCACCAAAATCTGCTATGCGGCGCACGACTCCAGTCACAATATCGTTTTCTTGGAGAGTGTCAAGTAGCGCCCTACTCTTAACGGACCTCTCTTCTTCCAGAATAACTTTTTGTGAGAAAACCGCTTTCCGATGGGTGGGATCAAATTCAATCATTCTCAAGCGAAGGGTTTGACCTAAAAACTGATTCAAGTCTTCGACATAATCAAGTTGGATTTGTGATGCTGGAACAAATCCACGTAGTCCCACGTCAACCACCAAACCTCCTTTAACTATTTCTATAACCTTGGACTCAATCTCTTCTTTACTCTCAACTAATCCCTCTAAACGTGCCTCCGCGTTCCGTTTGGAAAGGACCGCAGGTCCTTCTTCATTGTCAATCTGAACTACCACTGGGGCAATTTTTTCCCAGTCGGACATAGCCATTTCATTTTCATTTTCATTCATTTCGGACATTTTCTTATAGACCTCCTCAATTATCCAATCTGGTGTAGAAGCCCCTGCAGTTAAGCCCGTACTTGTAGCTTCTTTAAACCAGTCTAATTCTAATTCGTCTGCTGTTTCAATGAGATGTGTTTTCGTGAGTTCCGCGCAGATAGTCGCTAGCTTTTGAGTATTTGCGCTATTCCGCCCACCCACAACCACCATAACGTCTACTGTTTGAGCTAATTCGTGAGCAGCCTTTTGACGTTCTGCCGTTGCGTTACAAATTGTGTTATGAACGGTAAGGTCTTCAGCATGAAGTTTTAGCTCTTCGACAATCCCTTCGAAACTTTCCGCTAGTTGAGTTGTCTGTGCTAAAACGGCTAGTTTAGGGTATATTGGAAGTTCTTTGGCCTCGTGAAGAGTTTGAATAGGTATCGCTTGTTTTCCAGCCCAGCCCAGAATCCCCTGCACTTCAGGATGAAGTTTGTCTCCAATAACGATTACTTGCTGCCCCTTCTGAGCAGACTCTGCTGCCAATCGTTGGGCTTTCTGAACAAAGGGGCAGGTGGCATCCACCACTTGAATTCCTTTATTTTCAGCCCCCTGATAGACACTGGGTCCTACTCCATGGGACCGGATAATCAGGGCTTGTTCGGTTAATACTTCTTCCAAAGAATTAACTACGTGAATTCCTCTCTCTGCCAGGCGTTTCACAACCTGTTGATTATGAATGAGTGGTCCTAGGGATACGGAAGGTGAATTGCCCACTGTCCGTTCTGCCATTTCTAGGGCGCGCTTAACTCCAAAACAAAAACCAGCTTTTGCCGCCATTTCAACTTTCATTTCCAAGGCCCCCCTAAGAATTATATACAATTAGTTCTCTACTCTGTGCCAAAATACCTGCTAATTGAAGGAATTAATCTTAAGTGCTGCTACTCGTGAACAAAAAGATGCGACCTTTTTCGAGGTCGCATCCCGCTCTAATGTTTGACTATCT
>DASRMA010000183.1:0-3189 GCA_035648155.1 Desulfosporosinus sp. | reverse complement strand
GATTCAATTTCCGCTGACCGCTTCCCCATGTAGCAGGCTCTCCCTACCTCAGAGTACTATCAGTCAGTAAGACTTCCGACAGACCATCGGATTATCCTCACTTTGTCAGCTTGTCAAACCCTATCCTTAAAGAAAGTCTGCCGGATCTCCCTTGTTCCCAAGATGCCCATTGATAGCATGCTGTTGGTACGAACCCCGGAAGCAATTAGACGATCCTCACCTATAACGGATCGTTAATTTCTGCCTTCCCCATTGTCGGAAAAGGTGGCTACTTCACACGCAATTATTTCGAGGTTAATTATCCACTTCACTTTATTCCGGCCTACTATCTTCCTGTCTACGCTTCGCAGTACATGTTACCATGCACCACGCAAGACTCGGTACTTGACTGCTGGTTAGGCCTTATCAAGGCGGCTATTTCAAACTGCATGTGCTCCTTGAACTTAGCAAGGCGCAACCGACGCAATTCCGACTGGTTAGGAGGGATTGTGCCGAGCATCGAAGAAAAGAAAGGTTCCAGGACCCTGGGCGCAACGGTGAGCGGCAGTGAACTGTTACGCCCAGTACGGAACGGGGACCACCGGGAGCCGTTCCGGCGAGTAAGATTAATGGAACGCCGTATGTCAAATTGTGGTATACTATTTATATGTAGTGAAAGGTGGCGCTGACGTATGGCAAATAATGTCCAGAAAGTTTTGGAACTCATCGAAACATTAACCCCAGATGAAAAGAAGTTGATATATAAGAAGATGAACGATGAGATTAATGGCAAGCTACTTGACTTCCTTGAAACCATAAATGAGCGTGCAGAGAGAAAACCTATCTCAATGGATGATATCATTAAAGAAGTTGAGGAAGTGAGGAGTACCCGCTATGGGGAAATATAAGGTTGTAGTTGATACAAACATCTTTGTGAGTGCTTTTCTCGGAAGCAAGAATGCCAAGCTGATTGTGAGAGATATATTTGCAGGACAGCATATAATTATAATGTCGCATGAACAACTTCAGGAGATAAAGACAGTCCTCCTCCGCCCCAAATTCAGCAAGTACATTCACCCTTATGAACTTGACGAATTCCTTAGTCTTTTAAGTTTAAAAATAATAGTACCTTCAAACTACGGGAAGATAAGTGATTGCCGAGATGCAAAAGACAACATGATACTTGAAGCTGCTGTATATGGCAATGCAGATTTCATTATATCCGGTGATGAGGACTTACTAACTCTAAACCCATATCGCTGGATAAGCATATTAAGCCCTGTTGCATTTATCAAACAGTTTTATGAAATCGAATAATATGCATTCAATGTTACTTAATATCGACGTGTAATGATCCCTGGAATGCTGTGATACAGGCCTCCAGGGATTCTTCTAAATTTTCAGAATTGTTTTCCATTGTGTGAGGGTACGACCCCGACACAGAATAGGATGACTTAACACCCCGGTACAATACAAATAAGTTGTACCGAGGTTTGTCAATGCACCTGTTTATTAAGCGCTTACAAAGGATCAAATCGATTTTATTGTTTAATCAATAAACAAACGTTAAGCACGATACTCGTCTTTTGAGCATCGTGCCTTAAACTACTTAACGCTATAACGTGTCCTGCTACCATATTGCTGTGAAAATAACAGGCCTTTGTTTCGGAGCTTGAGTACAAAGGTTCTAATAGTCTCATTAAGCAGCGTTTTTAAAGTCTTTTTCCAGCTGCTTGGTCGAAAATTCATGGGTTCCGTAGGCAGACAGTACATAGTGCAGTTCGCATATTTTCTGAGCAAAAACTTATAATTTGTTAAGAATGGTTCTCTTGCTTACTCCCCAGCTTTCACCAATACCTCTTTCCCTCGAAAAACGATGCCCAGCTTGATGATTTTATGGATACCTCGATCATGCAGTTCCTGTTGGTATTCTTTCGCTTCGATCTGCTGCAAAGCCCTTTCAGCTGCTTTTTCTAAGTCTTCTCCCTCATCCGCATCGACCTTCTTAAACTCTATAATTATACCAGCTTGGTTTAAATCCCGGGGAATGATCATAACATCATACCGTCCGTAACCACTCTCACGATTCGATTTGACCTCATATTCGGGCCGCAAGCCCACTAGAATCCCCAGAACAAAGGCATGATAGAACTGTTCTGGTTCCTGCCTACCCGTATCGAAATAACTGAGGCTAGCCATAACATAATCCTTAAAAAGGACTGCAAAGGTTTTGATTTCTCCGCTAATTAGGCTATTTAACAGGCTCTGCAATTTATTTCGTCCCGACTGATTTACGAACCAAGACAATATAATCTTATGGTACAATAGTTCTACCTCATAGTTAGGTATAGCCAGACTACATACAAATTCGCCTCTTATTAATTCCCTGGTAAGCGCTTTGAGGTAACCACTAAAAAGCAGAAAACTCCATACATTTTCTTCACTTTGCTCGACTTCGCCCATGGAGATGTTCTGGTTAATGGTCTTTATTAATTCACCGCCCTGCAAAAGGTCCTCTAGTTCTGACTTCAGTTCATACCCACCGTTACTAATGAGACGCTTGACCAATTCGTTATCGCTGGTGTTTATCCAATAGGGTTGCAAACCGCCCTTCCAATTCTGCGCGTATTTCAGTAGCGACCAGGGGTTATAGATCACGGCATTACCAAAAACATAACCGTTATACCAGCTTCGAACCTCTTCTAACTGCGATTCGATACCGTAGTAATTAAGTAGCTCTTCGACCTCTGTTTCTCGAAAGCCGAAATACTGGCAATAGGGTTCATCTAATATGGTCCACACAGATAGATTATTGAGCCCTGAGAAGAGGCTTTCCCGAGCTACTCGCATCACCCCTGTTAAGACCGCCTTTTCTAAATATTTATTATCTTTTAAAGCAGCGGTCATAAAGTTGCGCATGAATGAAATTAGCGGATCATAGTACTCTTTCAGATAGGCCTGCTGAATTGGCACATCATATTCGTCAATTAAAACTATTGTTTTTTTACCATAGTGTTTACTTAACATTTCAGCTAGATTTTTTATGCTGCTGGTATAATCAGCTTCACTTCCTTGATCCAAGCGAACCCGATTAAAATATATCTTATCCATTTCGTTCAGAACGGGCGAATCCAGTAAATACAAATGACGATTGTATTCCTTATAAATCACTTCTACTAGGCTATCATAAGTTACTTCCCAAGTATTATG
>DASRMA010000182.1:0-6612 GCA_035648155.1 Desulfosporosinus sp. | reverse complement strand
ATTGCTCGAGCGCGTAGAAGCGATGAACACATCAGGTGAGAAACGCGTTATCAAGACGTGGTCCAGACGCTCAACAATATTCCCGATCATGGTTGGACTCACGATTGCGGTTCATAACGGTCAAAAACATGTTCCTGTCTACATTACAGAAGATATGGTGGGGCATAAACTCGGAGAGTTTTCCCCTACACGTACCTATAGGGGTCATGCAGGAACCGAAAAATCCAGCGGCTTACGTTAATTCGAGAGGAGGCTAAAGGCATATGCAAGCAAAAGCAGTGGCAAAATATGTACGTATCTCTCCTCGTAAGGTGCGCCAAGTTGTCAATCTGATCCGTGGTAAAAAGATCAGCGATGCGTTCGCAATTCTTCAGTTCACACCGAACGGCTCCACAGACGATGTGGCGAAAGTTCTGAAGTCTGCAGTGGCAAATGCAGGACATAATTTTGACATGAATGTCGATGATCTAATAATTACTGAAATATGTGTGGATCAAGGACCAACTTTAAAACGCATCAAGCCTCGAGCCATGGGACGTGCTGACCAGATCCGCAAACGGACAAGTCACATTACTGTGGTCGTTGGCGAGAAAAAGGAGGGCTAAACAGTGGGTCAAAAGGTTAATCCCAAAGGCCTTCGCATCGGAATTATCCGGGACTGGGAAAGCCGATGGTTTGCAGACAGGAACTACGCGGAACTACTTCATGAAGATTTGAAGATCAGAGCATTTGTTAAGAACAAGCTAAAACAAGCTGGATGCCCTAAAGTTGAGATCGAACGTGCAGCCAGTCGCGTTAAAGTGTCAGTTCATGCTGCAAAACCTGGTATTGTTATTGGTCGTGGTGGCATTGAAGTTGAAAATTTGCGCAAGCAACTAGAAGCAATAACAGGTAAGCAAGTTGCTGTTAATATTGTAGAAATCAAGAAACCTGAAATGGACGCCACACTGGTATCTGAAAACATTGCCTTACAACTCGAAAAGCGGGTGTCCTTTAGACGGGCAATGAAACAAACCGTAGGTCGAACAATGCGGACAGGTGCACAAGGAATTAAAATTCAATGCAGCGGTCGTCTGGCTGGAGCCGAAATTGCCCGAACTGAATGGTATCATGAAGGGAAAGTACCCCTTCACACATTGCGTGCAGATATTGACTACGGTTTCTCGGAAGCCAATACCACGTATGGTAAAATTGGTATTAAGGTTTGGATCTATAAAGGTGAAGTTCTTCCCGCTAAGAAGGTCGTCGCTCAGGTGGAAGGAGGAAACTAAATGTTAGTCCCATCCAGAGTGAAACATAGAAAACAACATCGTGGCCGAATGTCCGGTAGGGCAACACGCGGTAACACCATTACTTTCGGTGATTATGGTCTTATGGCGCTGGAATGCGGCTGGGTTACAAACCGTCAAATTGAAGCTGCTCGTATCGCGATGACCCGCTTTATTAAGCGTGGAGGTCAAGTTTGGATTAAAATATTCCCAGATAAGCCTGTTACGGCAAAGCCAGCAGAAACCCGAATGGGTAGTGGTAAAGGGGCACCCGAATACTGGGTTGCTGTTGTTAAACCTGGTCGTGTTATGTTTGAATTGAACGGCGTGTCGGAAGAACAAGCGCGAGAGGCTCTGCGTCTCGCAATGCATAAACTACCGATTAAGTGCAAGTTCGTTACCCGTGCAGATCAAGAAGGAGGTGACGCAAATGAAAACTAAAGATTTCCGTGATATGACTACTGAAGAAGTTCTAAAGGAAATCGACGAGTTTAAAACAGAGCTGTTTAATTTGCGTTTCCAATTGGCAACGGGGCAACTCGACAACCCGATGCGAATTCGGGAAGTCCGCAAAGGAATTGCTCGTGGTAAAACGATTCTTCGCGAGCGCGAGCTAAAGATTGAACGTGCTTAAGTTGAGAAAGGAGGCTTTTTAGATTGGAAAGAGCCCAGCGCAAGGTCCGAATTGGTAAGGTAGTGAGCGACAAGATGGATAAAACCGTCGTGGTAGCTGTTAATATTACTCAGCGTCACCCGATTTACAAAAAGACGATCACTCGCACCAAAAAGTTCAAGGCTCATGACGAAAACAATGAGGCTAATATCGGGGACATTGTCTCAATCATGGAAACTCGCCTTATGAGTAAAGATAAATGTTGGCGCGTAGTTGAGATAACTCAGAAATCGCTTGCTCTTTAATACTTTTTATATTTAGTTCGGAAGGGGGTCAATGGGAATGATCCAGGTACAAACAAGAGTTAGAGTTGGAGACAACTCAGGCGCTAAAGAACTAATGTGTATTCGTGTACTAGGCGGTTCAATGCGTCGGTACGCATCGATTGGCGATATTATCGTAGCTTCGGTTAAGCAAGCAACGCCAGGGGGCGTTGTCAAAAAAGGGGAAGTTGTTAAGGCCGTTATTGTACGGACAAGAAAAGAAATTAGACGTCCGGATGGTTCTTATATTCGGTTTAGTGAAAACGCGGCTGTACTCATTAAAGATGACAAAAGCCCTCGCGGCACTCGTATCTTCGGACCGGTTGCTCGTGAGTTGCGTGATAATTTCATGAAAATTATTTCCCTGGCACCTGAAGTTATCTAAGACCCCATGACAGATGGAGGTGAAGAAAGTGGCTGCTACTAAGCATAAGGTACAAACTGCAAAAATACACGTTAAAAAAGGCGACTTTGTTATGGTTATCAGCGGTAAGGATGCTGGCAAAAAAGGCAAAATTATTGATGTGATTCTCAAGAAAGGTCGAGTGATCGTCGAGAAGGCAAATCTCATTAAGCGTCATACCAAACCTTCTCAAAGCATGCCTCAAGGTGGCATTGTTTCCAAAGAGGCTCCAATGGCCAGTTCAAACGTCATGTTATATTGCCAAGAGTGTAATTCCGTGACACGTGCTAGTTTCAAGGTAACGGAAAACGGGAAAATGCGTGTCTGCAAAAAATGCGACGTTAATTTACCGGATAAACACTAATCGCGAAAGGAGGGACCATAGTGGCTCGTCTGAAGGATAGATACCAAAACGAAATTGCTCCTGCTTTACAGCAGAAGTTTGCTTATACGAATGTTATGCAAATACCCAAAGTTGATAAAATTGTTATTAATATGGGCGTGGGAGAAGCGGTTCAAAACTCTAAGGCCATCGACTCAGCTCTTGCTGATATGATGAAGATCTCGGGACAGAAACCAGTGGTCACGAAGGCCAAAAAATCGATTGCGGCCTTCAAACTTCGAGAAGGAATGCCCATCGGGTGCAAAGTCACGCTGCGTGGTCAGCGGATGTATGAGTTTATGGATCGCCTTTTAAATGTGGCTTTACCACGTGTTCGTGACTTCCGCGGTGTTTCATCGAAGGCGTTCGACGGACGTGGTAATTACACATTAGGAATCAAGGAGCAACTGATCTTTCCCGAAATGGAGTATGACAAGATCGACAAACTCCGAGGAATGGATGTAGTCTTTGTAACAACGGCAAGAACGGATGAAGAAGCTCGCGAGTTACTTCGCGGCTTTGGAATGCCGTACCGTGATTAGAGAAAAGGAGGTTCAAGAACGTGGCTAAGACATCAATGGTTGTCCGCCAAAATCGTGGACAAAAATTCGCAGTGCGTTCGCATAACCGATGCAAGCTTTGTGGACGTCCCCATGCCTACATGCGGAAATTTGGAATGTGCCGGATATGCTTCCGGGATTTGGCTCATGCAGGGGAACTTCCTGGAGTCACTAAGGCCAGTTGGTAAAACATCGTAAGGAAGGGGGACGACTGAAGTGTCAATGTCAGATCCGATTGCAGACTTTTTAACACGTATCCGCAACGCGGGAATGGTTTACCATGATAAAGTCGAGGTGCCAGCATCTCGTATTAAGAAAGAACTTGCGGAACTGCTCAAAGCAGAAGGGTACATCAAAGATGTAGAATATATTGCAGACGATAAACAAGGCATGATTCGAATGTATTTGAAATACGGTCCTAATCGTGAGCGTGTTATTACCGGGCTAAAACGGATAAGCCGTCCGGGACTACGCGTATATGCGAAAAAGGATGAAATGCCGAAAGTTCTCGGAGGACTCGGAATCGCAGTTATTTCGACTTCTAAGGGGATTATGTCAGATAAGAAAGCCCGGAAAGAAGGCCTTGGTGGAGAAGTAATCTCCTACATTTGGTAATTTTCGCAACGGAGGTGCAGTAAATGTCCAGAATTGGCAAGCGCCCCATTGGGATTCCCAGTGGAGTCGACTTCAAAATAGAAGACAATGTGGTCACAGTTAAGGGACCAAAAGGCACCTTAACTAGAGAATTGCATTCATTAATGAATATTGTGGTTGATAACTCACAAATTATTGTGAGCCGACCAGATGACGAGCCGTTTAGCCGATCCTTACATGGGTTGACCCGTACCCTAATTGCCAATATGGTAGAAGGGGTTACGAATGGATTTACTAAGGGACTAGACATGGTCGGCGTTGGATACCGTGCGGCGAAAAAAGGTAATAAGCTGGTATTAACGGTAGGAAAGTCTCATCCTGTGGAGCTCACTCCCTTTGAAGGAATTGACTTTGATGTGCCAGCCCCTAATAAGATATTGATTAAAGGGATGGATAAAGAACTCGTTGGCGCTTTTGCCGCTGTTGTACGTTCAGAGCGTAAGCCTGAACCTTACAAAGGCAAAGGGATACGCTACGAAGGAGAAGTCGTCCGACGTAAGGTTGGTAAAACTGGTGGTAAAAAAGGCGCTAAGAAGTAAACAATTAATAGGCAAGGGCCAAATCTCTTGCCATCTCGAAAGGAGTGTTGGCTTTGATTAAGCGCATTGATCGAAAAGCTCTTCGCATTAAAAAGCATAAAAGTATTCGCAAGGCTATAGTCGGCGCTGCTGGACGCCCGCGTTTGGCAGTTTTCCGGAGTTTAAATCACATTTACGCGCAAGTAATCAATGATGAGTTGGGTGTAACACTTGCTACTGCTTCCTCCCTCGATCCAGAGTTTAAAGCTGCTGATCTGTTAGGCGGGAATATAGCTGGTGCCCAAAAGGTTGGGGAATTGGTTGCGAAGAAAGCCCTTGAAAAAGGAATTACGCAAGTTGTATTTGATCGTGGAGGAAATATTTATCACGGCAGAATTGCGGCGTTGGCGAAATCAGCGCGAGAAGCTGGGCTCAGCTTCTAAGCTAGGGTAAAGGAGGGTAAATCAAATTGGCTAAATTCGAAGCTAACAAGTCGGATATGAATGAAAAGGTCGTTCATATTGCGCGTGTTGCAAAAGTTGTAAAAGGCGGACGTCGTTTCAGCTTTAGCGCACTAGTAGTGGTTGGAGATGGAAAAGGGCGTGTCGGAGCTGGTCTAGGTAAAGCTGGCGAAGTGCCTGAGGCAATTCGCAAGGGCATTGAAGATGCGAAGAAAAACCTCTTCAGTATTCCTATGCATGGAACCACGATTACGCATCCCGTTATTGGGGTTTTTGGGGCAGGGCAAGTGATGTTGAAGCCTGCTTCTAAAGGAACTGGTGTTATCGCTGGCGGGGCTGTACGTGCGGTATTAGAAGTAGCCGGAGTGCATGATATTCTGACGAAGTCTTTGGGTTCAGCAAACGCTCACAATATGGTCAATGCCACGATGGCGGGCTTGAAATCGCTAAAACGCCCAGAAGAGATTGCCAAACTTCGAGGTAAAACCGTTGCAGAAGTTCTAGGTTAAGGAGGATCGGTCATGAAAGTAAAGGTGACACTGACAAAGAGTCCGATCGGGTATTCAAAAGCACAACACAAAGTGTTACAAGCACTTGGCTTAGGAAAAGTCGGATCAAGTGCAGTTCATGAAGATACCCCTGGTATTCTAGGGATGGTTCATAAATGCATGCATTTGGTTACTGTAGAGACTCAAGCTCAATAGAAGGAGGTGTGGGCAAGCATGAAGCTGCATGAACTTAAGCCTGCTGAAGGATCAACACATGCACCTAAGCGTTTGGGCCGTGGAATTGGATCAGGACATGGTAAAACTTCCGGTAAGGGACACAAAGGGCAAAACGCACGCGCAGGCGGCGGTGTCCGGCCAGGTTTTGAAGGTGGACAAAATCCACTGTTTCGTAGAATGCCTAAGCGAGGTTTTAATAATATCTCAAGGAAAACCATTGTCGCTTTAAATGTTCGTGATTTGGAACGTTTTGAGAATGACGCTGTAGTGACAATTGAAAGCCTCTTGGAATGCGGCCTCATTAAGGCGGTTAAAGATGGCGTAAAGATTCTAGCAACGGGAGAACTGACCAAGGCACTGACCGTTCGAATGGATAAAGTCAGCCCAGCCGCGGCTAAGAAGATCGTTGCGGCTGGTGGAAAAGTAGAGGTGCAATAGGATGATCTCCGATTCCGTAAAGAATGCGTGGAACGTATCTGATCTGAGGAAGAAAATCGGCTACACCCTGCTTATGTTCTTGATCTTTCGTATCGGAGCACATATTCCAACCCCCTTCATTGATCGTGTCGCTCTGAATGAAATGTTTGGATCAGGTGCCATGATGAATTTCATGGACACGATTTCAGGTGGGTCCTTTAAAAATCTCTCAGTATTTGCGCTGAGTATTACTCCATATATTACAGCTTCCATCATTTTTCAACTTCT
>DASRMA010000181.1:0-8012 GCA_035648155.1 Desulfosporosinus sp. | reverse complement strand
CATCACAGTGGTCACTTCGGAGACTAGATTGCGTTCGCTACCTACAGTTGTCACGATCGGCGAAGCTGAAGAAGAAAATTGTGCAGGTGCAGCTGTTGACAGATCCTGTGTTAAGGAGCGAATGCGTTTGCTGAGAATATCCAGGTCGAATGGTTTTAAAATAAAGTAGTCAACACCGAGCATCATCGCTTGATGCGTGAGAGATTCCTGCCCAAAAGCTGTAAGCATGATCACTTTGGGTCGCTTTATCGAGGTATTAGCATTAATGCGTTCCAATACGCCTAATCCATCCAAACTCGGCATCACTAAGTCAAGGATGATCAAATCTGGCTCCTGAGATTGAATGAGCTCCATGGCTTCTAAACCGTTATTAGCCACGCCAACTACGCTTAGATCTGCTTGAACTTGAAGATGATTCTGTAACATTTGACAAAAATTACGGTTATCATCCACCACAATAATTTTTATTTCTTTACCCATTCGCCAACATCCCGCCTTAACAGTATTCCCAAGCGATTGCCACTCCGGTTTCATCATTATACGTTAAGTTCCATGTCGAAATCGTAATAAATAAGGCTACTTCGAAAAAAGGGGTTAATGTTTGAAAAAGCCTATCCTCAAAGGTTTTATGGATATTATTGGAGATAATTTTTATCGCAAATTCTATACTTATTTTCCAAGCGTAGTAGAAAAGCTAAGAATTTAAGTGAATTGTGCACAAAGAAAAACGTTCAGTAGCCAGCCTGCTGGCTGATTTTTGTGTATTGTCCCCGATCATAATTATTCTATTATCAACTTTTGGTTAATAAGAAGCGGGTTCACCTTAGAGTTGTGAAAACCGGCTTCTCATAAATATTGTCTTAGAGTGTGTTTGCGTCATTGGTTTGGAACTGGCTCCAGCTTGTTTAATGTTTAGGATCTCCGAAGAAGTTGGCAGTGGAACCAGCCTCCTCAGAGCCTGAATTTAAGATATGTTCACAGTATTAGCCAATACTTACAAAACTATTTTTTTTGGCCCGGGGCCCTATAACGAGCATTGTACTAAACCGCTGCGCGGTGGCTTTTTCTCAAATTAACTAAGATATCTATTTCATGATATCATTCTTTCTGCCAATTATTTGTAATGCAGAAAGGATGATTTTTTATGTCCCAAAACTCCCAGACTCTTTCCTCTCATCTTCAAAAGATGATCTTCGAAATGGAACTTCGAGGCTATGCTCAACATACCAAGGATCATTATCTCGGTCATTTGAAGCTTCTTGAAAAGCACACTAACAAGTCTGCCACCCAAATCACCCCCGACGAACTTAGAAAATATCTTCATGATCGTATTCAATCCGGAATTGGCTACAGTAGTATCACTATCTCTTGCAGCGCATTTACACTCTTTTTCAATAAGGTTCTCGGCTACAACTGGTCTGATGACGTTATTGTCCGTCCCAAACGGCCTAAATCTCTTCCTCATATTCTTTCCAAAGACGAGATTCTGTCCATTACTGATCAGGTGAATAATTTAAAGCACAAAACGATTTTCCTGACGACGTATTCTTCAGGTCTACGAATTAGCGAAACACTTAATCTGCGTATCTCTGATATTGATTCCGTGGCTATGTTGATTCGAGTTAATCACGGTAAGGGCAACAAGGATCGTTTAACCATTCTATCTCATGAAAACCTCAAAATGCTTAGACTTTACTGGAAACGTTACAGACCCACCGACCTACTTTTCCCTGGTCCTATTGAAGGTCAACCAATGTCAACAAAAACTCCTCAAACAGTCTTTCAAGTGGCTAGAAAAAAGGCCGGTATTACAAAGCCTGTAACGATCCATACGCTTCGCCACTCATTTGCAACCCATCTTCTGGAAAATAATACTGACCTGCGCACAATTCAGGTTCTTCTGGGGCATAGCAATATTGCCACTACCTCAATTTATCTCCACCTATCAACTAAACATTTTTCCTCTGTTAAAAGTCCTCTTGATGGGCGGGATTCGTTTGACTGAACTTCAGGATATTTTTAAACATATCAAGCTTAAGTCTCTTTCTCCGGATCAGGCAAAAGCCTTTCATATGATTCGGCTTTGTAGAACTTCAGCACTGGGTTCCCATGCCCAAGTTTGCAAGGAATGTGGTTTGGTGGATGTTTCCTTTAATTCCTGCCGCAACAGGAATTGTCCTAAATGCCAACATTCTGCTCAGGAGGAATGGGTTGAGGCTCAAATGTCCAAACTTTTACCGGTTGGTTACTTCCATACCGTTTTCACGATCCCTCAAGAACTTAACACCCTTGTTTTACAAAATCAGAAACTTCTTTATTCCCTCCTCATTCAATCAGCCGGACATACGCTGATGGAACTGGCTAAAGACCCTGAATTTCTCGGTGCGACGATTGGAGCCACCACGGTTCTCCATACGTGGGGACAAAATCTCTCATTTCATCCCCACGTTCATTGTATCGTCCCTGGAGGGGGACTTTCTAATGATGGACTTCGCTTCGTTCATTCTCGCAAAAAGTTCTTTATTCCAGTTAAAGTTATTTCGAAAAAGTTCAGAGGTAAGTTCCTTGACCTTCTAAAACAGGCCTATGACAAGGGGGAAATTGCATTCTTTAACGAGGCTACCAAACTTGCGTTAAGAAGCAATTTCCTTTCTCTTATCAACACATTATACAACAAGAATTGGGTTGTCTTTTGTAAGAAACCGTTTAAATCTCCGGGTCATGTTGTTCGTTATCTTGGACGCTATACTCACAGAGTCGCGATTAGTAACTCTAGAATTCTGACGTTTGACGGTCAATCGGTTAGCTTTGCCTGGAGGGATTATAAGGATGGCAATAAGTCCAAAGTCATGACTCTTGATGCAGCTGAGTTTTGTAGACGATTTCTACTTCATGTTCTACCGAATCGTTTTGTTAAGATCAGACATTATGGTCTACTTTGCAGCCGTAATATTAAGTCAAAGCTTTCTAAATGCATGAAAATGACCGGAAACCAGCCCTTGCCGCTAACTAATAAAATCCAAAAAGACGCTAAAGCCTGCCGTTGCTGTGGAAGTACTGATGTTATTACGATTCTTGTTCCTTATTCTTTGGTTACAGCCTCAAGTGCTTGATCGCTGTGAAATTGAATAGTTCGAGAAACTACCTAATTTGGGGAGGGGGGAAGTCTATCCATTTCTGAATAGTTTAGCTCAATATTTTTAATTGAATCAAAAATTATTCTTTGTTGCATCTTTACCTAGAAGATTTATAGCCAAATAGAAAAGATTGAATTCCCATATACCAAGTATCGTTCGGCAGCGGTTCAGTACAACGAGAGATTCATGAGGTTCTGTATTCTGTATCAAATTATTATGTCCCTTTAAGCCATTGAGATAATCAATGGCTTATTCTCTATCTACTCACCCCATAAATCTCTAAACATTACGGAAAGTAGTTATTTTACTCCAGGTTTGCAACAACATTATTTAATTTTTCCAAGGCACTTGGGTTAATTTTTAATGTGCAAGTTTCTTCCCCTGAACCACCATATATTGAAGAGTATTGAAGTAAACGTTTGTCGACAACACACGGTAAATTATGTCCCACCATGGGGATACTTCCTACAGTACAACCAGTGATTTTCTCAACTTCTTTTGCCCCAGCTAGCTTTACCTTGTTGCATCCTAAAATGCTTGCAACTTCATTAAAATCAATGTGATCCCGGTCACCGGACATAATTAGCGCGAAGAAACCCTTGTCTGTCTTCAGTATTAGTGTTGGGGCAGTTTGACCGATGGTTATCCCAAAGTACGTTGCACCCTGCTGTGCAGTATGAATCGGAACCTTATGGTTTATTATTTCAAATGAAACGTTGTTTTCTTGAAATAATACTTTTAAATCTTCCACCAACAATTTCCTCCATTTATCTTTATTTCGCTCTTTGAGTCCTATACTAATACTATGTAAAGTTGTCCAAGTCCTTAAAACATTGTTTCTATGTCCGTTAGTCGTTCATATATGAGTATTTGTTTTGAGATTCCTACCATTGTATTTGAGATTTCTGAACCTTTTTTTGCAATAATGAACACTGGTATTCCTTTTGCATATGCGTACCCTGATTCTATTCCCAGGCCAACACCTTTTTCGGATATATCTACTACAACAATATTGCAAGAGTCGATTTCTTTAAAGGCTGATTCCATCAGTTCTTTTAGAGAAACCGTCACTGCCCCCCATTTTTCTTTATCACGAATTATGCAGCTAGTCTCATACCCCACGCTTTCGAGAATAGATGATATTTTCTCGATAACTAACCTATTTCTGCAGTCATGATGATACTTAATTCCAATATATGCTTTCATAAATCAACGCCACCTTCGCCGGTAATGAATAATTTGCGTCCTATAACTATAAGGGTTACGGACAGCCGCTAAAATACCATTTCCCTATATTTAGCCAAATCTGTCTCTATACGACGATTTGGTTGTTTTCATTTTCCTATTTTTAACCCCGAATAGTGTGTTTTTGGTTCGATCATCGAAGTTCGTTTTTCTCGCGTTTACGCTAGTTTCCAACAGCGTTCGTTCAAGAGAATTCCTAATCCGCTTTCCTGGGCGTACAAATAAAGTTCCCTCGCACCCTCTTCATAAGTATGGGTCACTTCTTATCCCTGGGCATGGATAGTGCCGAACAGTGGAAAAGCCGTTTCATGTATTCCTTAAAAGAGCTTTTCCACTGTTCTTGGACAAGTCTAATTTTGGTTATTCTTTGGGGTAGACTTGACCACACTTTCCAAACCCTCCGGCGATCTTTTGGGTCGTATCTTATTCCGCGCGCAGCCTATTGCCCGATTTCCTCAGATAAAACGTCATTTGTATAAGACCTCAAGGCCATTTCCACGTCAGCACAAATCCATTTGCCCATCGCTCGCAGGCCATTTTTTAAAAACCCATTAGGGTGCGGATAAGTAATATTCGTTCGTTAAGCAATGATGCCAGAAACCCTAAGATTATCTTCCGCCTGTAGTATTCGTTAGGCCATGTCCACCAATTTCCTGCAAAGAACCAAGTTAAGGAGCTTTGAGCGTGTAATACATTAAGGTGCAAGCAAGCAGATAAATCGCCTTCCATATAAATAAAAACTTAAATTTGCCCTTCTATATATAGGAAGGTTATCATGAGTTAACCTTCTTTGACGAATGTAATTATAGAGAGTGTTCTTGCTAAGATTGCAACAAATATCCTGTATTGTCACGTTCTGTGTATCATACAATTTCAAGGCCTTGGTCACATTCTCCTGCTTAATGCTTGGTCGCCATCCTGTTCGGCCCCTGGCTCAAGCGCTTTCCAATCCTTCTTTAGTACTTTCGCTAATCAAGTCTCTCTCAAACTGGGATAAACCCGCAATGATGGTAAACATGAGTATTTCCCTGTGCTGTACCAGTGTCTAACCAACACTTTCTAGTAAGTTGGGTTTGATTGACTATAAAGAAAGGCCAGCGGAATTCGTTTTTTCCGCTGACCTGTAGTGAGTTACTTTTCAGTTGTCGTTTCTTGATGCTAATATCCAATTAAAGGCCTTAAATATTTTTAATGGATACTTTCTTTTGAATTTTATTTCTTAATTTTTCAAGAAGTCTTTTACCTTCCTCGGCATCACGCCTAGTTTTCTCGATCAGTTCTTCCTGTTTCATATCCTTGGTTTTCTCGTAGTTCTCATATCTTATCAGGTGAATGTCATCGATAGTAAATTTCTCACTTATCATCTTATGACTCTCCTTCCAGCATCATCGATGGTGGTAGTATGTTAATTTCGTTATAATTCATCAACTTATTTACAGCCTGTACCTTGTTAATAGTCTTGATATTTACAAAGTGTTTAAAATTCCAACTTACAATATACTTGCATCCAGTGATGGTTGCAATAGCTATATGTCTACAATCATCTCTGCTCTTCGGGTTTAATACCCCGTACTTTATATACTCATCCGCAAGCGTAATTGATTCAGGAATCTCTCGTACTTCCACAAAGTCAATCGCGCTTAAATGTTCGAAAAGAAGTGTGCGTTTCGGTTCAGGACACTGGGTCAACTCTGCAATAGTAAGGTCTGAAATAGTCGCTATATATTGACCCCTTATTAACTCCTGCCATAAGTCAATGGTGTCTTGCATTTTTTCTGGTGTGTCCTCAGCGTCCAAATGGCTTATTACAGATGTATCTAAATATATTTTAATCTTATTCATAACGGATCTGCCTCCACTCTTACTTCTTAGGCAGCGTGCCTGTAATTCATTATACCATTTTATGGCATAATGTCATAGCAACATGCTCATTCATCTGACGATAAATCGCTAAACCCTCAGCACAAGAACATCCCCTTCCCTAATTAGTTATGATAAAGCACTACTTGAATAGGCTGTTATTAAACCAATGTTAAATCTTTTTGAGCTCGCCCATTTGAAAATCATGCGTTAACCTTCTTTGACGAATGTAATTATAGAGAGTGTTCTTACTAAGATTGCACATGGTACAAATATCCTGTATTGTCACATTCTGTGTGTCATATAATTTCAAGGCCTTGGTCACATTCTCCTGCTTAATGCTTGGTCGTCCTCCTGTTCGGCCCCTGGCTCTAGCACTTTCCAATCCTTCTTTAGTCCTTTCGCTAATCAAGTCTCTCTCAAACTGGGATAAACCCGCAATGATCGTGAACATGAGTTTTCCCTGTGCTGTACCAGTGTCTAACCAACTCTCTTTGAGGCTTTTTAGGTTAATGCCCCTATTCCCCAAGTCCTCGACCAAGGAAATCAAGTCTTTAGTGCTTCGACTGATTCTTGTCAGATCCGTAACAACAATCTCGTCGCCGGTTCTGGCATAGCCTAAAAGTTTAAGTAAAACAGGCCGATCCTTTTTTGTGCCTGTAACCTTTTCAGTATAAATATTTAACACGCCTATTCCATGGCCTTTTAGCTGATCGATCTGCCGATCTAAATTTTGATCCTCGGTACTAACCCTCGCATACCCTAAAAGCATACACTCTCACTCCTTTTCAATAGTCGCAAACTCCCTCAATGGATGTGTTTGGCAAGTATAAAATACAGAGTTCGGCAGCCATTTTATGCATAGCCCTTGCCAAGGAGAAATCGTATTTATATTGTTCACATCGCAGCTTTAACAAGCGATCAGTTTCATAGCACCATTGGTGAATGGTTACGACGCTCGGCGCTGGCCAGAAGAAACATTTGTCCTCTGTGGAGGCAAATGTCCCTTCGGTCCTCTAGCTTGTCACATGAGCTGTTGTCCATGGGATGCCAGCGAGAATATCCTCAGCTTCGGCTTCCGGTATTCTCGTGGCACCCGGACAACTAACCCGAAAGTTCGTCCAAACAGCTCAAGCTCACGATTTTGGTTGGCTTGAATTCCCCGTATTTTTAATCCAATAACAGTGTAAAGCTCTGTCAACGATCATATGATTCCTTCCATTCTCGGAGCCAATTCCGTATCCCTACTTGTTAAAGCCTGTTTGAGCCTATTGCTTGGGCCGGTAAAGGCTAAGATGTAAGCATGATGCACCAAACGGTCGATGCTCGCTGTCGTCAGGCGATTATCTCCAAAAACGGTGTTCCAGTCCCCAAACTCAAGGTTTGATGTCACAATCACGCTCCTTAGTTCATAGCATTCGGCAATCACGCTAAACAGTAGCTCAGCACCATTTTTGTGGAACGGAATAAATCCTAATTCGTCTAGGATGAGTAGGTCCAGGGTCTTGATCTCCTTCATTAGCTGCCGCAAGGTACCAGCTTGGTGTTTCTCCAGTAACAAGTTGACCAGATCAACGGTTCGGTAAAAGCGTACGTTACTGCCTGCTTCACACGCTTTGATTCCTAAGGTATGGCAAGGTGAGTTTTTCCAGTTCCCACGGACCCAAGCATCATGACGTTTTGGCGTTTTGCTATAAAGTCAAGGGTTGAGAGCGTCTCAAGGTTAACGTTCGCTGGAAAGGTCACTTCCTCAGGATTAAAGTCAGCCAA
>DASRMA010000180.1:0-14883 GCA_035648155.1 Desulfosporosinus sp. | reverse complement strand
GGGCAATTCAAAAAGTCTGAATAAGTTCTACTACAAGATAGAGAAGTACTGGAAAAAGATGCTTAGTTCCCGATGCAGTAAAGGATATGTCACCTGGGAGAAGTTCAAAGCAATTAAGAGAACGTTTCCGCTATTGCAACCGAAGCTTTCAATACTTTACTCGAAATTGGACGCTTACGCAATGCTGTGAGTCAAATTCCGAAGAGCCCGGTGCAGGAAATCTGCACGCCGGGTTCTGTGGGGGTGGGGCCACCGCTTGGTGGCCCTTCTACCCGGAGGTCTGCCCCCCACACAATTTGAACACTATTCTGGCAATTCAGCAAAAGAGTCTTTCGCCGATGAACAGGCGAAAGGCTCTTTTGCTGTTTCCAGTGGCTGAAGAACAGGAAACTCACTACAAAGAATTAAGCAGATGCAGGGTATAAATCCTTCTGTTTTTCGTTTACGAATAGGAAAATTTCGGATATTATATGAGTGTAATAATTTTAATGGTGAAGAAGTTTTAATGATTAAGGATATCGGATCACGAGGAGACATTTACAAGTAAGGGAGATGATAATATGTCCGCAGTTTCAAAGCAAATTATTGATATGCTTGATATGCTTCCTGAGTCGGAACAGGAGTTGGCATTCGAAATGATTAAAAGAATAGTCCTTGCATGGGACAGTGATTTCACAAAGCTGACGCCTATGGAGAGAGAGAGGTTAACCCAATCCGAAAAAGAAATAGCTAACGGTGAAACCGTAAGCCATTCAGATATTGACTGGAATTAAACCTGCCCATCAACAATGCTCGAGGGCAAGGCCTTCCTCCGTTCGGCCTAGCCCCACGGGGTCAGCCCCCCAAACAAATTGTACACTATTCTGACAATCTACGATAAGCTCTGGGAGACTGAAATATCAGTCGTTCCAGAGCTTATTAAATGTAAACAGTGCCTTTGTGTTGCATTCGTGGAGAGTGTCGAAGCGTCACTATGCAGTCGAGAGTTACTCTAAGTCTCAACATACTTTCTCAACGTGAAACGCTCCGATAAACATTACTAACAAGTCACCCTCACATATTTTTGTCATATAGCCTTGTTTACCTGTCTCCTAGCAAGTGGAGAAATTTCACTTGAAGAAGCTTTTGCTTCCATTGTGAGAAAATTATGCTTAGAATCAAAAATCCATAGGAGAAATGGAAGGTCATGGCGAATAACTAAAAAAAAGGAAAATAGGTGGGGGAGGGGAAGCGTTGGCTAGGAAGCTGAGGGTATGGTGGCCGGGCGCAGGCTATCATATTATGTGCAGAGGCAACCATCGGTTAGAAATCTTCCGAGATGATGAAGATCGGAAGGTATTCGTGAGTATGTTAGCTCAGGTTAAAGAAAAACATCCTTTTAAATTGCATGCTTACTGTTTGATGAGCAATCATGTTCATTTTCATTTGGAAACGATGGAGACGGATCCAGGAAAGATCATGAAGCTGTTGAATATGAAATACGCTATTTTTTTCAATAAGAAGTACCGATTTGTAGGACAGCTGATGCAAGGGCGTTTTCGGGCCGAGGTTGTCGATGATGACCGATATTTCTTAGCCCTCAATCGGTACATACATTTGAACCCTGTTGAAGCAGGGATAGTACTTCATCCTAAAGACTACCCATGGAGTAGCTATAATGCCTATGTGGAGAATAGTTCCCCTTTGGTAGATACGGAGAAAACGTTGGGTTATTTTTCTGACCCTAAGATTACAAAATTCGAGATATTTACAGCCTCTGGATTAACGGCAGACCCCTCGAAGGGGCCCTCGTTACCTCTGAGCCTCCAACTGGATGACGGACTAGAGGAAGAGGGCTTGGTTGGAGAACAAGTGGAAACATGCGAGGAGGTTCAATAAATGGCCACTGTTGTCAATTCATTTGCGTTAGATGGAGTCAACGCCTACCCGGTGCTTGTTGAAACGGTCACGCTTCATGGACAGCCTTCGGTTAACATTGTGGGCCTTGGGGACACGGCGGTAAAGGAGGCAGCTCATAGGTTAGAGGCTGCCCTGAGTTGTGGCAGCTTCGAATTTCCTAGGCTAAAGGTTGTGATCAACTTGGCCCCGAGCGGGATGAAAAAGAGTGGATCACATTTTGATCTGCCCATGGCAGTGAGCCTATTACATGAAGCAGGTCAGATCCTAGCTCCAAATGAAGACCTTTTGGAGATTGCGTTTATTGGGGAGCTTTCACTTAATGCTGAACTTCGAGCTGTCAGAGGCGTACTACCTATGGCTATTGCGGCAAGAGAGAGTGGCTTGAAAAAGCTGTTTGTTCCACTCGGAAATTATGCCGAAGCAAGCCTAGTTAAGGGAATTGAGGTTTATGCTTTTAGAACGTTATTAGAGTTGGTCAATTACCTTCAGGGAACGCTGGAGTATCAGCCCCCCGTCTTAAGCGTGATCGATCGGCTGCCTTCTGAGAAAGATGGCTTAGATTTCTATGACGTGCGCGGACAAGAGGTGCTTATTGAATACATTGTAGCCGCTGTTGCCGGAAGTCACAATATCTTAATGATTGGGCCGCCAGGCTGTGGAAAATCGATGATTGCCAAGCGGATTCCAACGATCATGCCGGCCCTGAGCGAAGAGGAAGCCCTGGAGATCACAAGAATTTACAGCGTTACCGGTCATTTGAGAGAGAGTGGCCATCTGATTAAAGACAGGCCGTTCCGGACACCCCATCATAACGCCTCGACCAACGCCCTGGTTGGCGGGGGAAGTCCGGTCGTGCCTGGTGAAATATCGCTCGCTCATAATGGCGTTTTATTCTTGGACGAGATCGCAGAGTTTAACAAGAAGGCCTTGGACGCACTTCGGCAGCCGATGGAAGATAAAGTTGTCACCGTTTCTAGGGTGAATAGCACGGGTACCTTTCCGGCAAATTTCATGCTGGTTTCGGCGATGAATCCCTGTCCGTGCGGGTATTACGGCCAAGCAAGGTGCCGCTGTACGGATTATGAAGTGGTGAAATATAGGCAAAAACTATCAGGGCCCATATTAGACAGGATTGAAGTTCATAAGTATGTGCAACCGGTCGGGTTTTTGAACCTCTCGGAACAAGATAATGGTCCGCGTTCGGCAGAGCTTCGAGAGCGCGTCCAACAGGCTCGGGATATTCAACAGGTGCGGTTCGCAGGTATTCCTTATGTTAATTCGAACGCTCAAATGAACGAGGCGATGATTAAAGCGTTTTGTAGCTTGGAGTCGGATAGTATTCGGCTTTTGAGCCTTGCATTTGAGAAGTTTCAGTATAGCGCCAGAACCTATAATAAGTTTTTAAAAATAGCCAGGACTTTTGCAGATTTAGAGGCTTCATTGGACATCCGTAAGCAAGATATCAGTGCTGCGTTGATGGCAAGAGATATGGATAAAGATCGTAGTGGTATGCTTGTTGTCTGAACGAGGAGGGTGTGCTAGGTGGACATTTATTGGCTATGGCTTGCTGCTCTGAAAGGCGTGGGGCCTGTAACTCTCAGATATATGGTGATGAGATTGGGTTCGCCTCAGGCTGTCTATACAGCGACAAAAGTAGAGTTAGAGGGCACTCAGGGTCTTCGTAGTCAGGTTGTAGAAACGATCTTGGAGAGCCGCTCAATGGAGGGAGCAAAACGAGCAGAAGAGCTCCTGCTGCGGCAAGAGATTAAGCTGCTGACGTTTGTCGACCCTTTGTATCCTCTAGGTGTTAATCACTTTCCCAACCAACCAGCCGTGCTTTACTATAAAGGGACCCTCCGTCCACCACAAGCCAGTGTGGGTATTGTAGGGAGCCGACGCTGTACGGCGTACGGGAAACAAGTGGCTGCTGAGGCCGCCGCCTACCTGGCTCAACAAGGGATCACAGTGGTTAGTGGTTTGGCCAAGGGCATTGACAGTTACGCCCATACGGCTTGCTTAAAGGCAGGTGGGTATACCCTAGCTTTTATTGCCAATGGACCAGACATCTGTTACCCGCCCGAACATCGTTTGCTGATGGACGAGATTATTGAGAACGGAGCCGTCATTTCTCCCTATCCTCCTGGTACACGGCCAAGACAAGCGTATTTTCCCATGCGGAATGGCCTGCTGAGCGCATGGGTTGACCAACTTCTGGTGGTGGAGGCAGGAGATCGTAGTGGTGCACTAATCACGGCTGGCTATGCGCTCGAACAACATCGGAGAGTGTTAGCCGCGCCAAATAGTATTTATTCGCCGGAGAGTATAGGCACAAACCGTTTGCTGCAGACAGGCGCCGAACTATATCTAGAGCCGAAACAGCTCGTGAACAAAGTCAATGTGTTGCCTCAACAACCATCCCGAGATGCTATCATCTCAAAGTTACAGTTACGAACGATCGCTACTAGTAAAGGCACTGAAGTAGAAAAGGAGATTATGTGTACACAAGAGCAGGTAATTCTAGAACGTCTACTTTCTAACAGCACTGAAAACCCAGTAGCAATCAGAGACTTCCTTGATTTAGTTGACGGAAATCTTAAGAATCTGCTCACTCTTCTTTGTTCGATGGAACTGGAAGGAAAGGTAATTATTTCAGGTCAATCGGTAAGACACTTTCAAAAATAGCCAGTAAGCAACAAGAAAAGGCCGCTAGGCTTTACATCCTACGAGGACAAGCTTGTGCAGTCCGCGCTCGCTAAAATCGTCTCAGCGATCTATGAACCCGAGTTTCTCAACAACTCCTATGGAGTCAATATGCGGTTGATTTACTATAAACTGCTAATAAAACAAGGTTGGAAATTATATTATTAGGATAGAGTACCTTGGTATGCAGCCGGAAGCCCTGATGATATAATAACACCAGATTTACTAAGATCGTGGGTGCAGTAATAATGAAACGAATTTTTGCTGTTCTTACATTATTCATGTTACTGTGTATACTTATTCCTTGTGGATCAATCTGGGCTGACGAATCCAAAGTAGCGGCATCGGAAAATGGAGGCCAAGTAATAACTGAAAGAAACATCAGCCCTGACCAATTAGAAGTTTTTACTAAAAAAGATAATAAGATATACAGGAAAGTTTATAACACAGAAAACGGTAACAGGTCGCTCACAAGTATTGAAGAGGTTAAATTACGTAAAATGGGTACCAAGATAAAGTCTTTTAATAGCGATTCCCAACTAAAAAATTCCTTAGTAGATAAATTGAAATCTGGCGGATTGAATTTAACTCAGTTGCCCTCAAAAATAGACTTCTCTCAGTCATCATATCTACCTCCAGTAGGAGCTCAAAAGGAAAATAGTTGCGTAGCTTGGTCAGTCGGATATTACTTAAGAACCTTTCAACAGGCAAAGGATCTTCGGTGGATCGTTGGAAACAACCCTAGTCATATTTTTAGCTCGTCTTATCTATAATCTGATCAATGGAGGAACAGATGGAGGCGCTTATGTTGAAGATGCAGGGGACCTTCTGGAGAATGTTGGAGCAGCAACCTTAACAGACTTTCCCTATATCCCAGGGGATTATTATACTCAACCCTGTGCCGATGTTAAGTATAAGGCTCAAGTAAATAGAATTAGAGATTGGAAAGTACTATTCACAAAAAATGATTCAAATGATCAGATCCTTCAGTTAACTAAAGCGTATCTATATACAGGTGATTTACCGGTAGTAGGATTGGATGTGGGTTTATATTTTAATTACCCAATCAAAAAACCTGATGGGAATAGCTTTATTACAACAGATAATAATCCCTATGGAGCACATGCAATAACCGTTGTAGGATATGACGATGAAATAATAACTCCAGAAGGTCACGGTGCTTTTAAATTTATTAATTCATGGGGAACTGACTGGGGGAGCAACGGCTTTAGCTATATGACCTACCCTGCCTATGTTAACGCTGTGCACGCTGGTTATGTTTTTACCGATCTTGTCAATATGACTTCAGAACAGCTACCTGTGAAAATCCAAAATAATGTCAACTTCAATATTACTTTCAGGGGAAATGGATCGTACAATTTTGCCATTAAAGATAATGTAGGCAATCTAGTTTACCGTTCTGATAGTTTACAGTCTGCCGGTAATGTAACATCGGTGCAATGGTTAGGAAATGACTCAAATGGCAGTCTAGTATCAGATGGGCAGTATCAATTAAAGCTAACTACTAGCAAAGATGGCATAGAGCAATCTCTATACGACGGGCCATTTCAGAAGAAAGCAAGAGTTTCGAATGCTTCTGCAACGATTAGTCGACTTGATGGTGTAATACAGAGCGTAATTGTGCATCTGACTCCATCCACTGATGGAAAAGTTAATATCAGTGTCAAAAATGGTAACGTCACGACTGCTATATTCTCAAATCAAACGATAAATATCAATCAACCAATCGACTATACAATTTCTAAAGAGCTTTTTGATTTTAATAGTGTCGATTTGTCAAAGGCTTCTATCGAACTGATAGCTCAATAATGATGAAGGCCTAACAACGTACTCACCTTAACATGCTTCTAGCATGCCAGTCAGTAGAAACGCCTCACGTTCCATCAAAGAACGTGAGGCGTTTTTATCTTCTCTACATTATTTAGTAAGTGTTCGACATTATCTCGATAGCCGTACTTCATTAAATACTCCACGAGAGCGGCCTCATACCCTTGTCTTTGGCTTAAACTATGCTCCTGACATAGGGCTAGCATAAGAGTAGTTAGACCGTCAGATAAGAAAATGCTCTTAGTCTTTGCTTTACCAGGAACGGTATAGACCCGTATCTCATTTTCCACAGTTATGGACTCGATAACTTTAATCAATTTATCACGAGATTGCCACAGAAATTCTAAAAGAGTTACGTACTTGTCATTGGACAGGACATTGGATAATGAATGACCTAAAGGGGCATCGTCTTTTAATTGAAGACTATCAATAGCGTCGGTACTACCCGCCAAGATTGTCATCAGTGGGGAGGGATTGGAGTTTAGATAATTTATAGAGGTGGCAGACCACACATAACCACGGTGACGCATATAGGTTGCCATTTCTTTATGTCCGGGAAAGCCTGTCCTTTTAGCTATATCGCGTGCATCAAGAATCCCTAGACTAAAGAGTCGTACGACTTCCTCAGGGTTAACCTCAGCCAGATTCCCATCATCAACGCCCTTAGGGACGGTTAATTCTTCTTTGTGGGGTGCTTCCGACATGGCATTTGTATAGATATGGTTTTGACTATCCCATGTAAATCCGTGTCTTCTCATATAGATATCCAGGCTCTTCCAGGTACTATAACCAAATTGGTCGGCTATTTTGTCACGTGGTTGACCTTTTTGTAACATTTCTAATATTTGACTAACGCGTTCCTGCTTGATACGTTGACTACTTTGCTGAGACATGCGCAATACTCCTTTTCAAATTCAACAAGTCACTCAAAATGTATTCACGGCCTCTGCTAACTCATCCATCGACGCATGAGTATAAATACTGGTTGTCTTCAAGCTTGCGTGCCCTAATAGCTTCTGAACACGTACTATATTGACGTTATTTCGAACTAAATGGCTCGCGAAACTATGGCGAAGCACGTGACAGGTCACTTTTTTAGTCCAGCCGAGCTGAGATACAGCTTGTTTAAGCGTTTTGTTTGCCATACTGGCAGAGAGTTGCCCAGATACCTTCGTGGCAAAGAAATTGGAACTATCGCACTTCGGTCGTTTTTTATCGACATAATGACGTAAGATTGGCAGTAGCCTATCTCCAATTGGTATGATTCGACTCTTGTTACCCTTGCCATGTTGTACGCGAATAACATTGGCCGTAAAGTCGACATCTTGTAAGGTTAAATCCAAGGCTTCTTTGATCCGAAGGCCAGTCATAAATAGTGTGTAAATAAGGACTTTGACAAGGTCGTTCGTAATAACGGATATTAAATCTTCGAATTCCTCATCGTTTAAATAAGTTCTCTCCGATTGTTGTACTTTAACGGAGTCGACGCGGGCGGCAACATTATTAGTGACTAGATCTTGGCGGGTTGCGAAGTTATAAAACAACCGCAAGATATAGACCATTCGACTTCGACGTGAGGCGTGACATCCTCTAACCTTGAGTTCATGAAGGTACTCTTCAATATCTCGTACAGTAACCTCTTCGATATAAACAGGACCATTATATTGAGTTTCGTTATATTGTGTTGATATTTTTAGCCATAGTCGCATTTTATGAAAACCAGCCTTGAGGGGTTTCACCTCTGGTACGTCTTCACCTGACTTCACCCCTTCGGCAAACTTAGTACCTCGCTGGATGCATGAGGATTAGTTTTTTGGCTTTTTAGGCTGTTTCCAAAGATAGGTTTTTCACCTACCATATCAGCAGGACAGTTAAAGAAAAAGGCCCCATAGACAGGGACTAGTAGTTAAACTAGTTGCTATAGAGCCTTTTCTCTCCTTCGTTTACCGAGTTATCGGCTTAGGAAGGAACGTTTAGTTTAGTTTAGTTTAGTTTAGTTATTGAGCGATTGCAGCATCAATTGCTGTTCTGATTGCAGTAATTGATGTGTAAGGAATTGGAGCTGGAGCACTGGTCATTGGGAATGCTGTTAAGAATGCATCAGCAACATCCAGTTGTATAGCTGCCGTTAGATTATCATAAGCATCATAATTAACGCCTTCTAATGCTGTATCCATTGCTGAATTGGTACCTGTTGTTTTCGCAGTATTAACTGCATTTATTTCAGCAGTTCGTGCTGTGTTTTGATCAGAAATTGCAGTTGTAACATCACTAGTAACTGCAAATCCAAGAGCAGGACGATTTGCTAACACTAATTCAGCAATTTCTAACTTTTGAAGTGAAGAATAATTGATAAATGTGGTGAATGCTTTAGAAATGGAAACATTTGTCAATGCAGTTTTCATTGCTACAGCAGTTGGTGCTGTGTTAACTGCTTCTAATCTTGCATCTTCGTCGACACCATCTTGTAATACTTGTGCTGCATCTATATCACCCTGTAATGCATCTTTTTCAGCACCAGCTGTTAATGCTGTTACTAAAACTTGAGAAGCATCTATTGCATCTTGACCAACGCCAGTAGCTAATGCTGCTTTTGTTTCATCCGCAAATAATGCTGCTACTGATGTTGTTGCTAATTCTACATTAGATGCATCTTGTAATACTTGTGCTGAATCTATGTCACCTTGTAATGCATCTTTTTCAGCACCAGCTGTTAATGCTGTTACTAAAACTTGAGAAGCATCTATTGCATCTTGACCAACGCCAGTAGCTAGTGCTGCTTTTGTGTCATCTGCAAATAATGCTGCTACTGATGTTGTTGCTACTTCTGTCTGATCTATAGAATCCTGGAATGCCTGAGCTACATCCATATCATCTTGTAATGCACTTTGTCCAGCTCCAGGTGCTAATACATCAACTAAAAGTTGAGATGCAGCTATTTCATCTTGACCAACGCCAGTAGCTAATGCTACTTTTGTTCCATCTGTAAATAATGCTGCTACAGATGTTGTTGCATTTACGACATCTATTTCACCTTGAATTGCAATAATAGTTTTTTCTGTTCCATCTAAGCTTGCAGCATATGCTACAATATTAGCATCATTAACATTTGCAAAATTCATTTTTAACGCTGACAATAAACCAATTTGATTACCTGCGGCCGCTGCTACCATTACTGGTTTAACTGCTCTTAAATCAACAAGAATTGCGTTATACTCAGTTTTTGCATTGTCTCCCAATGCTAGCCCAGTATTGATTACCATCCCGGCAGTAATTACAACATCTGCTGGAACTACATCTACTAATGCTTGAGCAGCTTCAATTTTAGTTCCTGTTGCTGGTGCAGCAATTGCTGCAGCTACAGATACATCAGCTGCATTTACGACTGCTATGGTAGATCCATTAATCATGCCTGTTTGGATTTGTGCCACAGTAATATAGTCTGTTGTAACTGTATATGCTTCTGCAACTGTTACATAAGAATCAAGGTATTGATCTAATTTCACATTAACAAGTACACCTTTATCCGATCCATACTGTAATGCACTATTTAATGCTAATTGATTAACATGATCTGATGGAGTTCCGATTGCTTTCGCAAACTGGTCTAAGAAGTTCACTTCATAAATACCAGCTTGAATTCCCGCAACTGATGTATTTATAGCTACTCCACCTAATTTTGCATCATATGAAAGTATTAAACTTGAATCAACACCATTAAAGAAAGCTAAAGAAGTCAATAAAGCAGGTTGGTTTGTTGCATCATTTACTGCTTTTACATTGGCTGCTAGAATTGCTGTGTTAGCAGTTTCTTTAGTTGTTACTCTTGCTACGAAAGCTGCGTTTACGTCTACATCAGTTACTGCTGCGACTGCTGCGTCTGCATCAGTTTTTAATGTAGTTGCTGTTGCAACATCATTATAAGTTGCGATTGTAGCTGCTTCGTATGCTGAAACTGCTGTTTCTGCATCATCAACAACAACAACAACTACTGCAGCAAATGTAAATGCTTCAGCAGCTACTTCATCTCCACCTTTATAGGATACGCTGTATACTACGGATTGATCGGCAGTCGTGGCAACAACTGCAGGCACCGTCAATGTTACTATTTTCCAGATGCAATACTGGCATTGAATAACATTAACAAAATGATGGATCTTATGCAGAAGTCTTTTGATTCTATAGTAACTCGTTTCGACATTGTTAACAAAACAACTAAAGTAGGACTGTGGGATATGGAAGTTATAGCAGGTGATCCTATAAATCCAAACAATACGTTTATATGGACAGATGAATTTCGAAACTTAGTAGGTTACTCGAACGAAAGAGATTTTCCCAATGTACTAAATAGCTGGAGCAATTTATTGCATCCAGACGATTTAAACTGGGTCTTAGAAGCTTTTTCAAACCACTTAACCGACTATTGTGGTAGAACGCCCTACGACATTACCTACAGACTAAAAGTAAAGAGCAGTGGCTACCGTTGGTATCACGCTCTAGGAACAACCATACGAGATGCAAATGGTGCACCTTTGAGAGTTGTGGGCTCATTGATAGACATTAACGACGCCAAGATAAGTGAAGAGAAAACACAAGAATTAATAACCCGCTTCCAACTGGCTAATAAAGCATCTAAGGTTGGTTTATGGGATATGATCGTAATAGCTGGTGACCCTGTGAATACTGACAATGTATTTACTTGGACTGATGAATTTCGTCAAATGCTGGGATATTCAAGCGAAGCAGAATTTCCAAACACACTTGGTAGTTGGAGCAATAAATTACATCCAGAGGATGCTGAGAGGGTAGTCAATCAGTTTGGAGCACACTTAACTGATCACTCTGATAATACACCCTACGATCTAGATTATAGACTAAAAATGAAGAGTGGTGAATATCGTTGGTTTGCCGCCCTTGGCACTACAACCCGTGATGAAAATGGCCTACCTTTGCGCGTTGTAGGTTCATTAAATGATATCACCAGTGAGAAGATGAAAGAACAAATAGAGATCCAACTGGCAAGTAGAATGGGAAGTTTCTCACATTCTTTGAGAGATATGGTTGTAGGTATTCTGAGCATAACCAAGACTGCCCAAGAGTTGGCTACGACTCAAGAACAGGCTATGACTGCGGCTCAGCATATGAAAGAGAGTACAAAAGAGACCAGCAAAATTGTGGAATTTATTACTGGTATAGCCTCTCAGACAAATCTACTCGGTTTAAATGCTTCAATTGAGGCAGCTAGAAGTGGTGAACATGGACGTGGATTCAACGTAGTAGCAAACGAAATTCGCGAATTGTCTACTAGCAGCGCTGAAGCTGTCCAGCAAATAGGAAGTAGTCTCAAAGATTTGAATAGTTCGATTGATAAAATTTTCACTAGCATCGAAGACACAAATAACATTACCCAGGTACAAGCAGCGGCTACTGAAGAAGTAAATGCCCAAGTTGAAGAGATCAATTCAATGGCGGAAGAGCTATTATTGCTAGTTAAGAAGATATAGTCTCTAAGGTTTACCCAATCTATCTAATAGAGGAACTAATCCACAATTCCTCCTGGCCAGTCGGAATTCTAGATTAGTTCCTCTATTAGTAATGTAGATGAGGAGGGACTTCGACCGTTCCTCCTCATCTACGACCTCGATTAAATTACTGGTACTTCATAAAGATCATCAGTCGTCGTATCGACGAGCTTAATATCTCGCTTGGAAACGAGCGCACCACCTGTGGTTAGAAAAATATCTTTCGCAATGATTTGATCCATGACGGCTTCGATTTCCGCTCCTGTCAAATCGATTCTGGGTTCCGGTAATGTGAAACTTACAGCACTACCTAAGGCATTGCTAAAGGTCATGCGTAGAACTTTCTTACTGACACTAGCCATTGTTTTCCCTCCTTTCTTTTCAGCTTATTAGCCTTATTTCGGACTTGACTTATTCTGCTAAGTCCACTCGATTGTCCCGGCGTACTCCGGTTAAGGGATAGTCTTGAAGTCCGTAAAGCGCATTGGCCACGTCAAATATGTCTTGATCCAGGGCAACGGATTTCACATTTGGGAAGCTGCGTTGGCTCAGTTTCGGAGCGCCTTCCGCGGTCAAACCTATTTGATAGGTTACGACCATTACTGAGTCTTTAGCAGTAGCAATAACAGCCATTTTTTCCACCTCCTTTCGGCCTAATTCGGGTTTGTAACAAACGTTTTCGAAAAACAAACAGCAGCCGGCTTCTGCCGACTGCTTTGCTTGGGGAGGGATATTCACTGATCTCTAGGGCAGGTAGAGATCATGTGAACTGCTCCCTGCCCAGGAACGTTTGTTCTATATTTAGTATACTCGACACCGAATATTTCTGTCAACAGATTAGGCAAAGGTCGGTAATCAAATCACACCTAGAAGATCTTTGCGCGTTTAACAAAGCGGAGATCTTCCCAACGCTTTTTAGACTCAGTCACATCTTGGAGGCACCGCACTCCTTCTTGATACCAATTGCGTAGTATCCCCAAGACATAACCCATCTGGTGATTGTCAGCAGCCACGGCACAACGGAGCGCTTCCACAAAGAGCTCCTCCGTATATCCAAGACGGAGGAATCGGACTAATCCCTCTTTTTCATAAGGGGTCAGAGCATGTCCCACTTCTTGTACCCAGAGAATTGCAAACTCCAGCAAATCCACTCCCTCAGAAGGTGGCGCGGCGCGTTTTACGTTATTACGTTGATCGTGATTCGTTGTTCCGTTACTAACGTTATTAATATTAATATTAGTGTTAGTGTTAAACGGATAACGGTTTAACGGATAACGTAGTAACTTGTTATCTCTTACAGAGATAACGTTCACGGGGACGTTCTTACTAGGGAAGACTTTGTCTTCCCTAGTAAGAAGGACTCGTTCACTCAGTGAGACAGTTTCTGTCTCACTCGTTGTCCCGAAGCATGTCTCAAGACTTGTCCCACGTCGTGTCCCCAACTTTGTCCCACAACCTGTCCCACGGCGTGTCCCCAACTCTGTCCCGGAGCATGTCCCTAGTCTTGTCTCATTACATGGGCCACTGCTTGTCTCGTAAGAAGCGCTACAATTCTCAGTGGGACATTGCACTAAACCAGGAACAACTTCACTAATGCACACTTCTGAGCTCGCTAGAGGCTCTGGCCAAAGAGTAATTTCCAGCAATCTACCATTTCGTTCTATATGTAAGACTTTGAGCTCTACTAACTTGGCCTTAGCTCGTTCAAACGTTTTTCGTTCATGAATTCCGGCGACCGTACGCCATTCTTCAGCAGTGAGTCTAACTGTACACCCACTTGTTTCAGATTGTCCCTAGCAGCCCTCGGGATACTGAAGTATACGTTTTAATTCGAGGACCGCAATTAATGCGACACTACTCGAGCCCACTTGGCTCCCCATTGATAAATGTAGAAATCGTTCAAGTCCTGCCCATGCAACCATCTTCCCTTGCCCCTTTCTAAGTTACAACTTGTTCTAATGGTAGAACACCTTATTCCGTGAGGTCAGTTGTATAGACTCCAACCGCCTCCGCAATTCGCTTTGCCCAAGTTGGGCTCATTGAGCGTTGACTACGTTCTAGATCACTAATGATATTCGGCGCTATACCGGTCCGATTGGCTAGTTCCTTCTGGCTCCAAATGCCAGCTTTTCGACGCGCGTCTCTCATTTTTCGCCCACTATACACCAGTTGAGTTACCTCTCCCACGCCATCACCCTCCTATATTTTTTTATGTATACTTGAACTTTGAAGCCTATCCTTTTTTTGTCATTATGGACATTATAACGCAATAGTACTAACAAGAACATACGTTCTAAGTTGTTTAATAAAATTTTGGTAATGAAATCACATTTTTTTACCAAAGATAGCCTCTGGGGTATCTTTGGATAGAAAGACAGTGGCCCTGTATCGAAATTTTATTGATTGAGAAAATGCTCGGGAGCAAGGCCTTCCTCTGGTCGGCCTAGCCCCACGGGGCGAGACCGAGCGCCAAGCTAAGGGTACATCATATAGTGGGTGGGAATCCCATTAGAAAAGGTTTAGCCAAACCATTCTATAGCGAGTCTTGGGAGGCACGGGGTGATCCGTGTCTCTAAGCGTAGACAGCGAACCTCCCAAGGTACCTGTGGTACTTCCCGCAATTTGTTGAATGGCTAATTTGCATTGAAGAATCCCTGGAAGTTAAAGGCATTCCAGGGATTCTTCAATGCAACACAAGAGGATTGTGTTACATTCGTCAAAACTATAAACAACTTGTTCGAGTAGCCATAGGAGGTAGGCTATAGTATAATATTTACAAGGGAGGTGAGTAACTTGCCCAAAAAGAAAGCAAGCTCGGAACGGGTAAAACTGGATGAAATACTTAAATCCCTGTTCACAGTATCTAGCAAAGTACTGATCTACATGTTAAACAGCCTATTCAAAGAAAATTATG